>JBDTIO010000630.1:0-3284 GCA_039936375.1 Caldimonas sp.
CGACTCGAGGCGCGATACTGCGCTCTTGGTCGTGCCCATGCGCTCGGCGACGGCATCTTGCGTGAGGCCAGCCCGCGAACGAGCTTTGAACATTTGCCCCGCGACTTGGTATTCCAGTTCCAAGGCGCCGTACGCATCAGTGAAACCCTTGCGTGCACGGGCCTTAGCCAAGAACGCCTTGTGGTCGTGAGCAACGGGCTTGTACTTCAGTTCAGTCAACTTGCAACTCCTTGAGACGCCTGCGCGCCAGCTTCAGCTCACGGTCGGGTGTCTGTTGCGATTTCTTGATGAACGCATGCAGCACGACAATCCGTTTGCCGATCTGAAAACAATAGAACGCGCGGCCGATACCCGAACGCCCGCGCGGCCGCAATTCGAACAATCCGTCGCCGAAGGCCCGCGAGTGCGGGAGACGAAGGCTCGGCCCATGTTCGATCAGCAGCTCAACGAGACGCGCATAGTCGGCAAGAACATCCACGGGCCATGACTCGATCTCGGCAAGAACGCGCTCATGAAAGTACTCAACCTCGAACGCCATTCATGCATGTTAGCAAATATGCTAACCCGACGCAACGACAAGCCGCTCTCATGACCGACATCACCCGCACCGACATCGCCGCCGCCCGCGAGCGCATCGCCGCCGACATCCGCCACACGCCGCTCATGCGCGTTCGCGGCAGCCAGCTCGGCATCGACTGCGCCGAGCTCTGGCTCAAGCTCGAGCACCTGCAGGCGGGCGGCAGCTTCAAGGCGCGCGGCATGTTCAACCGCATGCGCGCCAACCCGGTACCCGAAGCCGGCGTTGTCATCGCTTCGGGTGGCAACGCCGGCATCGCCGTGGCGGTGGCCGCCCAAGCGATGGGCGTGCGCTGCGAAGTGTTCGTGCCCGAGACGGCGAGCCCCGCCAAGCGCGACAAGCTCGGCGAGCTGGGCGCCGTGCTCACCGTGCGTGGCGCCGGCTACGCCGATGCGCTGGCCGCGAGTCTCGAGCGACAGAAGCACACGGGCGCACTGCTGATGCATGCCTACGACCAGCGCGAAGTCGTCATTGGCGCGGGCACGCTTGCCGCCGAGGTGGAAGAAGACGCGGGTGTTCCTGATCGCGTTCTGGTCAGCGTGGGCGGCGGTGGGCTGATCGCCGGCGTCGCCGCGTGGTTCCAGGACCGCTGCGCGATCGATGCGCTCGAGCCCGAGCTCGCGCCGACGCTGTGGCGGGCGCGAGAAGCCGGCAAGCCGGTGGACGTGGAGGTGTCGGGCATCGCCGCCGATTCGCTCGGGGCGCGAAGGATCGGCGGCATCGCTTGGGAATTGACGCAACGGCATGTGAAGGCCGCGCACCTGCTCGGCGATGCGGCCATACGCGCGGCGCAGATGGCGATGTGGAAGAAACTCAGGCTGGCCGTCGAACCGGCAGCGGCATTGCCCCTCGCGGCATTGGCGAGCGGCACCGTCGCGCCCCGACGAGACGAGCGCGTGCTGATGGTGATCTGCGGCGCCAATGTCGATCCGGCAACGCTGACCCCGCAGGCGCATTGACCGAGAATCGGAAATGAACATCACGATCCTCGACGACTACTTCGACACCCTGAGAACGCTGCCCTGCTTTCTCAAGCTCGATGGCCATGTCGTCACGGTCTGGAACGATCATGTCCAGGACGACGATGCCCTGGCCGAGCGGCTGCGCGACACCGAAGTGCTCGTGCTGTTCCGCGAGCGGACGCAGATTCGCGCGCCACTGCTGGATCGCCTGCCGAAGCTGCGCCTGATCAGCCAGCGCAGCGTCTACCCGCACATCGACATCGACGCCTGCACGCGGCTCGGCATCATCGTGTCGTCCGACCTGCACATGGGCAGCCCCTCGTACGCGACGGTCGAGCTGACCTGGGGCCTCGTGATCGCGGCGATGCGGCAGATCCCGCAGCAGATGCGAGCCTTGCAGCAGGGCCATTGGCAGATCGGCGTCGGCACCAACTTGCGCGGCAAGACGCTCGGCATCTTCGGCTACGGCCGCATCGGCGCCGCAGTGGCGGCCGGAGCGGCCACCTTCGGCATGAAGGTGCTGGTGTGGGCGCGCGAAGCCTCGCTGGCGCGGGCGCGGGAAGCCGGCTTGGCCGTGGCGTCGAACAAGAACGAGTTCTTCGAGCAAAGCGACGTCGTGTCGCTGCACATGCGCCTGGTGGACACGACCCGAGGCATCGTCAGCGGTGCCGACCTGGCCCGCATGAAGCCGGCGGCCCTGATCGTGAACACCAGCCGCGCCGGGCTGATCGCACCGGGCGCGCTCGCGAAGGCGCTCACCCTGGGCCGGCCCGGCATGGCGGCGGTCGATGTCTACGAAGAAGAGCCGCTGCACGACGTCGATCATCCGCTGCTGAAGATGCCCAACGTCGTCTGCACCCCGCACATCGGCTACGTCACCCGCGACGAGTACGAGCTCCAGTTTTCGGACATCTTCGACCAGATCGTCTCCTATGCGGCGGGCCGGCCGACCCACGTGGCCAACCCCGACGCACTGGCGCGAGCACGAGCCGGCCACCCCTAGTTCGGTGCGACCTCGTCGTCGACGGCCTTCTGCACCGTCCGGTAGAAGGCCTCTCGCGCCTCGCTGGCAGCGGGATCTCTCGCTCCCCCCGCCCAGTCCGCGTTGGAGGCGATCACGAGCCTGCGTTTCGGGTCGATGAAGATGCCCTGGCCGAAGATGCCGCGCGCGGCGAAGCTGCCGTCGTCGTAGGTCCACCACATGTAGCCGTAGCCGCGGCCCGGCTGGGAAATGTCCGTGCGCTTGCTCGTTGCTTCGGCCAGCCAGCCTTCCGGCACGATGCTCTGAGCGTTGACACGGGCTCCGTTCAGGATGAAGAGCCCGAAACGAGCGAAGTCGCGCGTCGCGGCCTGGAAGCAGCAGCCGCTGATCTCCTGCCCCGTCTTGCTGAGAAGCCAGGTCGCCTGCTGTTCCATGCCGGCCGGCACCCAGATCTTTTCCGAGAGGTACGCCGACAAGGACTTCTTCGTCGCCTGGCTGACGAGGATGCCAACGAGGTTGGTTTCGCCGGTGCTGTAGTTCCAGCGCGTGCCGGGCGGCGCGTCTCGGGGCAGACGCCGGAGATAGCTGACGAGCGCATCGACACCTTCTTCGGGTTTGTGGTTGTTGAACCGCGCGACGTCGGAGTTCGGGTCGGCGTAGTCCTCGTTCCAGCGAACCCCCGAGGTCATCGTCAGTAGCTGGCGAATGCTGACGTCGTCGTAGGCCGAGCCTTTCATCTGCGGGATGTAGTCGCTGACCTTGT
>JBDTIO010000631.1:0-2520 GCA_039936375.1 Caldimonas sp.
GCCGCGCCATGATGCGAGCAGGCGATACGCCGAAGGCCGTTGCCGCCTGGACGAAATCGAGCTCGCGCAGCTTCAGGGTCTCACCGCGGATCAGCCGACAAAGGGTCGCCCAGCCGGTGACGCCGAGAATGACGCAGAGCAGGAAGATCTTGACGTCGGAGCGCTCCGAGCCGGTCTCGAACATCTCGCTGTGCTGGTCGAGGTAGACCTGGACCATCAGCACGCATGCGGCGATGAGCAGCACGTTCGGCACCGAGCTGAGCGTCGTGTAGAGGTACTGGATCACCTCGTCGACCCAGCCCTTGAGATAGCCGGCGAGGACACCGAGAACGACCGCGAACGGCAAGGTCGCGACAGTGGCAAGCGTGCCGATCACGAACGCCGTGCGCACGCTCTTCAGCGACTGATAGAACACGTCGTTGCCGGTCCGGTCGGTGCCGAAGACATGGTAGTTGCCCATCAGCGCGACCAGCGGGCCGATCAACGCGCAGATGATGGCGAAAGTGATGAGAGCGGCGCGCAACGGCAGATGAGTGCGGTCGGCGGCGATGTCGCGCAGCGCCCCGCGCACGCCGTCATGGGCGGGGCGCACGACGAAAGCGGTGAGAAGGGAGGCCAACGCGGCGACAACGAGGCCGGCAGTCAGGCCGATGAGCGAGCGGGTCGTGATGTCGGCGGCCCATTGCGAATCGGGATCGGACAGTTGTGCGCCGCCGAAGATGAGCCGCGGAAAGCCGCGCCCCGTCACTCCGCCCACGATCATCGACTCCTTGTTGAAGGCCCGGTAGGCCAGCGGCTGCGAGTAGCCCACCTCGCGGGTCGAGATCTGTCGCGACAGCACGAGGTCGAGCAGCGACTCGGTTTTCGGCGCGTAGGAGGACGGCGCATCGGCCGCCGCTCCGGCCGCCGTTGGCAGGGCTCGCCTGAAATGAAAGCTGTCGACCATCGTCACCAGCGCGAAGACCATCAGCACGATCGCGGCACTGAGCGCCACCGGGTCGCGAGCCACCTTCTCCCACGTCGCGCGCAGGTTGGCGTTGCTGGCAACCCGCCAGACGTAGGCCAGGAGCAGCAAGGCGATGACGTAGAGAACCAGGTCGGTTCCGAGGAAGACGATCTTCGGCATGACAGTCGGGCTCAGGCGAGACGGACCCGAGGATCGGCCCAGGTGTAGAGAAGGTCGATCACGATGTAGCTGGCGATGTAGAGCATCGCGCCAAGAAAGACCATCGAGCGGACGATCGCGAAGTCTTGCCCCGAAATCGCCTCGATGACGAAGGCGCCGAGCCCCGGGATGCCGAAGAAGCTTTCGAAGACGAGGCTGCCGAGGAAGACATACGGCAGATAGGAACCCGCGCTGGTGATGATCGGAATGAGCGCGTTCTTCAGCACGTGGCGGAACAGCACCAGCGCTTCCGAGAGACCTTTGGCCCTGGCCGTGCGCACGTAGTCCTTGCCGATTTCTTCGAGGAACATGGCGCGATAGAGGCGCGCCTCGGTGCCCAGGCGGGCGAGCAGCGACAGGCCGATCGGCATGAGCAGGAACTTCACGGCGCTGAGTCCGCCCGCATAGCCCGAGATCGGCACCAGATGCAGCATGCGCGAGAAGAAGAACTGGCCGACGATGATGTAGAATAGGCTCGAAATCGAGAGCATCAACACGCAGAGCACGACGCCCCAGAAATCGATTCGCGAATGGCGGAAGAAGACGAGCAGCAGGGCGAACCCGGTGCTGGCGATGACCTGGAGGACGAACACCGGCACCGCCAACTGCACGCTGACCCACATCCGAGTCTTGATCTCGTGGCCGATGTCGACGCTGCGGCCGGAATCGGAACGGCCGAAGTCGAGCGCGAAAAGCGATACCGAACGCTGCCACAAGACCGTGTCGGTCGCCTTGTCGGCGCCGCTCTGCTTCGCATTCCAGTAGAGCGGCTTGTCGTAGCCGCGCTCGGCCTTCCACTTGTCGATCTGTTCCTGCGTCACCCGCTTGCCGCCGATGTTCAGACGGGCCATGTCGTCGGGCGTGTTGACGTTGAAGAACAGGAAGAAGGTGAAGAGATTGACGCCGATCAGGATCAGCACGCCGTAGACGGCACGGCGAATGAAGTAGTTCAGCACGAAAGGCTCAAGCCGCTTCGGACGCTGGCAGAGGAACGACGCCGGTCGGCGTCGCCGTTGCCCGCTGGCGAGCTTGATAGCCGCGTCGCGCCGCCCAGACAAGTGCCAGCAGCAGCGCCAGGATCACACCGATCGGCCAGTACGTCGGCTTGTTCCATTCGGCCTGCTTGGCCACGCGCATAGCGGGATCGACGCGGTAGTACTTCGCCATGTCGCGGATCAGGATGCTCGGCTTGCCGTTGTGCACCCACTGCTGAAAGGCCAGACCGCCCCATGGGAAGTAGCCGAACGACCACGGCGCGTCCTGCTGCAAGACCGCCACCATGCGGTCGATTACCGCCTGCTTGCGCGGCCCGTCGTCGAGTGTCTTCAGCTCGCCGTAGAGCTTGTCGTATTCCG
>JBDTIO010000632.1:0-3690 GCA_039936375.1 Caldimonas sp.
ACAGGGGCTGGCCCTTCAGCGATTCGGCGTGCGCCGGCAGCAGCTTGCCGAAGAATTCCTTTTGCGCGGCCTCCGGCCAGCCGATCAGCTTCATGCCTTCGTTGAGGTCCCGCATCAGCGGCGGCAGTTGCATCAGGAACTTCTTGCGGAACATCGGCGAGCCCTTGGGCTGCACGCTCATCACCAGATCGGTGCCGACGCGCCGATACCGTCTGGCGCGATCGGAGTCGATGCCGTCGCGCCGCACCGCCAGAACGAGCGCCTGGCTCCAGACGTGGGCCAGGAATTCCTGCAGATAGGCTGGCAGATCCATCGGCGCCAGCGCCGCGCGCAGTTGCAGCATGTAGCGTTGCTGCACGCGCAGTTCGGATTCCTTGGCTTCGAGCGTGTTGACGGCTCCGGACTTCTCGACGTCGCCCTCCGTCTGCTCGGCGATGAAGCTCTCGAGCTCGGCGACCTTGGCGGCGTAGAGCTCGATCTGGTCGAAGTCGCCTTCGATGATCTCGTCGACGAGCTTCCTCACGCGAAGCAGGAACTTCGCCCCGGGGCCGTCGTTGAATTCGTCGAAGGCGTTGGCCAGCGAGGCGATGCGGTTGATGAAGCGGCGCACCGGATGACGCCGCGTCGAGAAGAACGTCGAGTCGTTGAGGGCCACACGCAGCACCGGCAGCTGCAGCCGGGCGATCTCGCGCGCCATTTGCGGCGGCACCCGCGAATCGGAAAGGATCTGGTCGAACAGGCTGCCGACAACATCGATCACCATGTGATCGAGCTTGCCGCTCGAAGCCTGCATGAGCTCTTCGCGGTGCGCGCGAATCAGATTCACCGCCATCAGGCCGGTGAGTCCGTCGTTGTACTGTGTGGCCGGAGCGCCGGCAGCACCGCCGCCTCCGGTGTGCGGAGCGCCGCGCGACGAGTCGACGACGGGGCTTCCGCGGCCGACGCCGGGGTCGAAGGCGGCCGGCAGGCCGCCGGCGGCATAGCCCGCGGCCGGGTAGTCGGCGCTGCTGCCGAAGCTGGTGCCGGCGCCGCTGCGAGGCCCCGCGGCAGCGCCGCGCCGGTTGCCGAGCAGCGCCGGCGCATCGAACTCGCCGGGTTGACTGACGACGGCCGTCAGCCGGCGCAGAAGCGTCATCAGCTGCTGGTCGGCGGTGTTGATGCGGCCCCGTGATCCGCCGCCGCGAGAGGCCGGTTCGAGGTCGCGGATGCTGTCCATCGCCGCCGCGTGGCCCGGAGGAAACGCGGTAGCCAGGGCGCGGCGGTGCGCCGCCAGCAGATCGAGATCGCCGGGGCCGGAGGCATCGTCGAACTCGCCATGGCCGCTTCGGGTCGAAGAGCGGCCGTCGCGCGTCATGCTCGAATAGCCGGACGCGCCGAAGATCTGATTGCCCGGACCTTCGACCGTGCGCACCGTGAGGTTGACGGGACGGATGCCGCGCTCCTGGAGCATGTGCAGGATCTCCGCATAGCACTCCGGCATCGCCTGCGCCATCGCCTGGCCGAGCTCGCGGGTCAGGATGCGTCGGCTCTCGCGCTCGCCCGAGATCGCCTCGATGCCGCGGTTCAGCGCGGCGCCGACGATCTCGGCGCGCAGCGGATTGCGTTCATCGTCGGCTCGGCCGAAGTTGAGCAAGGCACCCATGTAGGCGGCGAGATCGCGCAACTGCCACTCGCATTCGTGCGAGATCAGCTGGCCGAGGCGCGTGTAGTTCATGCGCTCTTCGACCTCGAGATCGTCGACCAGGCTGAGCGTGGCCCAGTCGGCCGACTCTAGCTTGCGCTTGGCATCGACCCGCGGTGCGAGGTCCTTGGCGACCCTTTCTCGCAGCGCTTCGTGCACCGAACCCTGGAACGTGCCGAGATTGCGGCGCAACTCCTGCTGCGTCGTGAAAATCTGGTCGCGCTCGTTGATCTTGGTGGCGTTTTGCGCCAGCACAGTGAAATTCTCGACCACGCGCGTCGCCGCCGACGCGGCGGTCTTGCGGATCAGGTTCATGGCCGCGTCGAGCGCGGCCTGCACGCGGGGTTCGATCGGATTCATCTCAAGGCCCGCCCGGCCGCCCGAAGGGGCCTGAGCGCCCACTCGGAGAGCAACGAACGGAGTGAGCGTGGCGGTTTCATTCCGGGGCACAAGCCGCGCCGGACGGCGAGCGCTGGCAGGAGGATCCTTGGTTCTGGCGAGCTTCCTTCTAGTATGGGCCCAAAGATCGAGCCGAGTCGTGGCACTGCGTCACGCTCAGCGCGGCTGGTGCTTTCGGCGCATCCGCGCGTCAGCGGCGCAGCGAGTCGCGGATCTCACGCAGCAGCACGGTGTCTTCGGGCGTCGCGGCCGCTGGTTTTGGCGCCGGGCGATGCAGGCGATTGACCTGTCTGATCATCATGAAGATGACCAAGGCAAGGATGAGAAAGTTCACGGTGACTGTCAGGAAGTTGCCGTAGGCAAAGAGCGGAACGCCGGCCTTGGTCAGGGCTTCGTAAGTCATCGGCCCCGAGTAGCCCGGCGGCGGCGGTGCGAGGGCGATGAAGTAGTTCGAGAAATCCAGCCCGCCCGTGACCCGCCCGATGATCGGCATGATGAGGTCCTTGACCAGCGAATCGACGATCTTCGCGAATGCCGCGCCGATGATCACGGCGACCGCGAGGTCCATGACGTTGCCCTTGGACGCGAACTCCTTGAACTCGGCGACCATCCCCATGTGCTTCTCCTGAAGAAGTGTGTCGCGGGAAGTATTCCCGGCACCGGCCGGAAGTCAAGCCTTGTGCGCGCGGCAGGCGCAGCAGGTCGTTCGCCTTGACACGTCCGCTAGAATTCTGGGTTGACTTCTCGTATCTCGCTCGAGATTCTTCGTAGGATAAGCATGAGTGACCAGAAGATCGACGGTGGCAAGCGCACCTGGATCATCGCTTCAGGATGTGCGGGCGCCGTCGGCGCGGGTTTCGTTGCCGTTCCCTTCGTCAGCAGTTTCGAACCGTCGGAGCGGGCCCGTGCCGCAGGCGCTCCGGTCGAGGTCGACATCGGTGCCATCCAACCGGGTGAAAAGCTCACCGTCGCCTGGCGCGGCAAACCGGTCTGGATCGTTCGGCGTACACCCGAACAGCTCGCGGAGTTGCCGAAGATCGATCCCGAGCTGGCCGATCCACTGTCCAAGCGTGACAACTTCTCGACCACGCCTGACTACGCGCGCAACGACTGGCGCTCGATCAAGAAGGAGTATCTCGTCGTCATCGGCATCTGCACCCACCTCGGTTGTTCGCCGGGCGACAAGTTCACGCCCGGGCCGCAGCCCTCGCTGCCCGACGACTGGCCGGGCGGGTTCCTCTGCCCGTGCCACGGTTCGACGTTCGATATGTCGGGCCGCGTCTTCAAGGACAAGCCGGCGCCCGACAACCTCGAAGTGCCTCCCTACATGTACCTGTCCGACAGCAGGATCCGCATCGGCGAAGACAAGAAGGCATGAAGTGATCGCGCCCCCACGCTCACTGCGTTCGCTGGCCCCCGGGGCGCCCGGTCGGCTTGGGAGCGGCCCGGCGCCGACCGAGGCGCACGCCCGCCGACGGTTCCTCCGGAGAAAGAAGAATGGCTGAATATCACGAAGCGCTGCCCGGTTCCACCGCAAATCAGAAGTTGCTGAACTGGGTCGACAACCGCTTCCCGCTGACCAAGCTCTACAACGAGCACATGGCGGAGTA
>JBDTIO010000633.1:0-4547 GCA_039936375.1 Caldimonas sp.
TGGCGGTGTCGATGTTGCGCACCCGGTCGAGCCGGCCGAGGCTGAGGACGATCTGGGTGCCGCTCGCGTCGGGCACGGAGCCGCCGACGAGACCGGTGTTGCCGCCTTGCGCGACGATGCTCGTGCCGTGCCCGGCACACAGGCGCACCACCTTGGCGACTTCTTCGGTCGACGCCGGCCTGACGACGGCCAGTGCCTTGCCGGCGAAACGCTTGCGCCAGTCGACCTCGTAGGTGGCCAGGTCACCGTCGCTCATCATGTGCGCGGCACCGACCGCTTCGCGCAGAAGGTCGAGAAGCTTCATGAGGCGGCGACGGCGTTGCGCAAGCGCATCCGGACATGCATGCCGCAGGCCGCGAAGACGAGCAGCGAAAGGGCGACCTCGAGGGCCGCCAGCCAGGCGCTGGCGCCGCGATCGCTGTTGGCACGAACAAGACCTTCGGCAACGTACAGCCAGACGAGAAGGCTCATCCAGCGATAGGTATAGAGGCGCATTCGAAGCAGCCCGGGCACGGTGATAACGAGCGGCAGGGCCTTGATCGCCAGGGTGCGCTGTCCGGTCGGGGCCAGCCACAACTCCCAGACCAGGCAGAGGGCGATCAGGGCCATTGTGCCGGCGACGGCCGCGCCGCGCGTCCAGGCGATCGTCGCAGGCAGTGCGGGTGGAACATCCATCGTCCTTATGATGCCAGCAATGACTCCTGCGCCCGCTGCCCTGAAGCCACCGACGGTTCCCTTCGGGCCCGTCTTCAAGCGGCTGCAATCGTGGCCGTGGCTTGGCACCTTCTTGACGCTGGTGCGGCGATTTCGCGAAGACCGCCTGGCCCTGACGGCCAGCAGTCTCACCTTCACCTCGGTCATCTCGCTGGTGCCGCTGGCCACGGTGATGCTGGCCCTGTTTTCGGCGTTTCCGATGTTCTCGACCTTGCAGGAATCGCTGCAGCATCGTCTGGTCGACTCGCTCGTGCCAGACACCATTGCCCGCCCCGTGCTCGGTGCCATCACCCAGTTCTCGAGCCGGGCGAGCCGGCTCGGCATCTTCGGCCTGGTGGCCCTGGTCATCAGCGCGATTGCCTTGATGCTGACGATCGATCGGGCGCTGAACGCCATCTGGCGGGTCCGCAAGCCGCGCCCGATCGCCCAGCGCGTGCTCGTCTACTGGTCGGCCGTGACGCTCGGGCCGCTGTTGCTCGGCGTCAGCTTGACCGCGACGTCGTACGCCCTCAGCACGTCGAGCGGCTATCTCGGGCCGATGCCGCGCGGGCTCGGTGTCGCGTTCGGCCTCGCCGAATTCATCGTCGTCAGTCTCGGCATCACGGCGCTGTTCCACTACGTGCCGAACACCCGTGTGCGCTGGCGCCACGCCCTGGCCGGGGGTGTGTTCGTGGCGATCGGATTCGCCCTCGCCAAGCGACTGCTGGCACTCTATTTCCGCACCGTGCCGACCTACGCGATGATCTACGGTGCCTTCGCCACGGTGCCGATATTCCTGGTCTGGATCTACCTGAGCTGGATCATCGTCCTGCTCGGCGCGGTGCTCGCCGCCTATGCACCGGTGGCCGGCATGCAGGTGGCGCGCTGGCCGGCGGGCCCGGGCTCGCGTTTCCATCTCGCGCTGGTCATCGTCCGCGCATTGCGCGATGCCAAGGGCAACGGTCGCAACGGCATGAGCGTCACTGAGCTATCGAAGACGCTCGGTACGGATCCGTTGCAGATCGAGCCCCTGCTCGACGCTCTCGTCGAGATCGACTGGCTCGGCAAGCTGGCCGAACAGGGCAACCCGCGCTACGTGCTGCTTTGCGATCCGGCGACCGTGCTGGCCGAGCCACTGCTCGCCAAGCTGCTGCTCGACCCGGCGCCCGACCTCTCGCCGTTCTGGGGCGAAGCCCGCTTCGCAGAGCTTCGCCTGGCGCAGATCCTGCGCGAGTGAGCGAGCGAGAGGATGGTGACGCCGGGCGCAGCCGCGGCCGGGTGCCGCTGGAGTTCTTGCATCTTCAGAACGCTATCGTGTCGCCCGGGCTCATCGCAGAACGCGAGGCGAGTCGCGCCGAGCCCTGATTTCATCCTCGGTCAGGAGTCGATGGATTCGAAGCCGCCGTCCCGCCTGAGGGATGCCGTTTCGGGGCCGCACAGCAAGGCGATGAAGCTCGTCGCCAGGGTGAAATCGCTGGCGGTCTTGCTGACGCCGGCGCTGTAGGTCGTCGCCAGGTCGAACGGATCGGGAAGCCTGCCGGCAAGCGTCAGGAACGGGGTATAGACGATCTCGGTGACCTGGGTGCAACCGATGGCGCCGAGCTCGCCGCGATTGGCCAGCGCCGTCATCGCGGTGGCGCCGTTGGCGAAGATCGCCAGCTTCGGCGTCACGGTGTCGCGAAGGCCGAGTCGCTCGATGACGGCAGCGACGTGCGCGCCTGCCGTCGACTTGACGGTGTCGGGAAGGTAGATGGCCGGCGCTGCCACGAACGCCGCCTTGAGCGCTTCGGTCGAGTCGACGGCGGGGATCGCTTCGCCCTCGCGCACGGCAACGCCGGTTCGGACGCGACCGACCGCTGCCGACGCATCGGCGTCGATGGCGCCGTTGCCTCGCAACGCATGCAGCATCGTCTCGGTGACGATCAGCACGTCGCAGGGCACGCCGCTCATCAACGCATCCTTCATGGCACCGACGGCGCCGAAGCGGCCGTCGATCTCGGCCTGGTGCTCCGCCATGAAACGCGCTTGAACGGCCTTGACGAGACCTTGCACGGCGCCGGCGCAGAGAATGTGCAGCGTTCTCTTCACTCGACCTTTGCTCCGGAGATCTTGACGATGCGGCGCCACTTGGCGATGTCGCCTTGCACATAGCGGGTGAAGTCGGCCACATTCATGACCATCGGCGTCGCGCCTTGCGCTTTCCAGGCCCGTGCCGTCTCGGGGTCGCCGACGATGCGCGAGACCTCGGCGTTGAGCCGGTTGACGATCGCCGCCGGCGTCGCCTTGGGTGCCATCAGGCCGAGCCAGATCGTCGCTTCGTATTTCGGCACGCCGGCCTCGGCAATGGTTGGTACGTTGGGCAGCACCGCCGAGCGGGTCACGCCGGTCGTCCCCATCGCCTTGACGCTGCCGGCGCGGATGTGCTCGCTCATCGTCGGCACGGCGTCGAACATCATGTCGACCTGGCCGCCTAGCACGCCAGTACGGGCGCCGCTGCTGCCGCGGTAGGGAATGTGGACGATCGAGACGCCGGCCATCGCCTTGAACAGCTCGCCGGCCATGTGATACGGCGTGCCCGGGCCGGACGAGGCGTAGGTAAGCGATCCGGGCTTGGACTTGGCCAGGCGCAGCAGCTCGGCGAGGTTGCCGACCGGCAAGGTGCTGCGCGTGACCAGCACCAGGTCCGAGGAGTTGATGGGCGCGATCGGCGCAAGGTCGCGCAGCAGTTCGTAGGGCTTGGTTGCGAACAGCGATTCGTTGACCGTCTGCGTGTTCGACATCAGCAGCAGCGTGTAGCCATCGGGCGCGCTCTTGGCCACCGCATCGGTGCCGATGATCGAGCCGGCACCTGGTTTGTTCTCGACGATGAACGTCTGTTTGAGCGACTCCTGCAGATGCATGGCAATGAAGCGCGCATAGATGTCGGCCGGCCCGCCGGCGGCGAACGGGACGATGATCCGGACCAGATGATTCGGATAGTCCTGGGCGAGTGCCCAGGGCGCCGAGAAGGCGAGAAGTGCGACGGCGACACGACGGCTCACCGAGCGGGAGGTTCGAGAAAGAAAGGTTTTCATGGATGTGGGCTGGCCGGGCGTGAGACGTGGCGCGATACGGGGCGCATCGTATCGACGACGCGTCGTCGCTGCCTAGCGTGATATACCCGAGGCTCCTTGTCGCACGCGCTTCGTATGAACAGCATCGCTCCCTTGCCCCTGGCCGCCGTGACCGTCGCGGCCCTCGAGTCCGTCACCACCGCGACCTTGACGACGGTGCTGCTCAAGAAGGGCCTGCGCAACGTCTGGATCCGCGGCGCCGCGCCGCTTGGCGAAGCGGCCGGTCGGCGCCGGGCCGGCCGCGCCTTCACGCTGCGCTTCGTGCCGTCGCGCGAAGACCTGGCGACACCGGCATCGTGGGCTTCGCCGATCTCGACGCGCGCCGCCATCGAAGCCATGCCGGCCGGCGCCATTGCCGTCGTCGATGCGATGGCGACGACGCACGCCGGGATCTTCGGCGACATCCTTTGCGCGCGAATGCAAAAGCGCGGCGTCGCGGCGCTGGTGAGCGATGGCGTCGTCCGCGACCTGGCCGGTGTCTTGTCGACCGGGCTCCCGGTCTGGTGCCGGGGCACGGCAGCGCCCGCCTCGGTGACCGGGCTTACCTTTGTCGGCTGGCAGGAGCCGATCGGCTGCGGTGGCGTCGCGGTGATGCCGAACGACGTGATCGTCGCGGACCTCGACGGCGCGGTGGTCGTCCCGGCCGCGCTCGTCGACGAGTTGGTCGACCTCGCTCTCGAGCAGGAGCGGCACGAAGGCTGGATCATGAAAGAGGTCGAGGCCGGTGTGCCCTTGCCCGGC
>JBDTIO010000634.1:0-3036 GCA_039936375.1 Caldimonas sp.
CTTTTCGGTTCCGCCGTGGTCGCTGCCGGCTCGATGGGCAAGGCGCACGCTGCCGACGGCGGGCCGTTCAAGATCGGCTTCATCCTGCCCATGACCGGGCAGTCGGCCTCCACCGGCAAGCAGATCGAAGCGGCGATCAAGCTCTACACCGCGCAAAACGGCTCGACCGTGGCCGGCCGCAAGATCGAGGTGATCTTGAAGGACGACGCCGGCGCACCCGACATGACCAAGCGCATCGCCCAGGAGATGGTCGTCAACGACAAAGTCGACGTGCTTGCGGGCTTCGGCATCACGCCTGCGGCCTTCGCCGCCGCACCGATCGCGACGCAGAGCAAGACGCCCATGGTGGTGACGGCGGCGGCCACCTCCGCCATCACCGCGCAGTCGCCCTACATCGTGCGCACCAGCTTCACGCTGCCGCAGGCGACCGTGCCGATCGCCGACTGGGCGGCCAAGAACGGCATCAAGAAGGTCGTCACGTTCGTGGCCGACTACGGGCCCGGCATCGACGCCGAGAAGTTCTTCAAGAGCCAGTTCACGCTCGACGGTGGGCAGGTCATCGGCGAGATCCGCACGCCGCTGAAGAGCCCCGACTTCGCGCCGTTCCTGCAGAAGGTGGCGGATCTGAAGCCCGACGCGGTGTTCGTGTTCCTGCCGTCGGGCCAGGGCGCCGCGTTCATGAAGCAGTTCGGCGAGCGTGGCCTCGACAAGTCAGGCATCCGGCTGATCGGCACCGGCGATGTGACCGACGATGACCAGCTCGACGGCATGGGCGACGTGGCGCTCGGTGTCGTCACCTCGCACCACTACTCGGCGGCGCACCCGTCGGCGATGAACAAGAAGTTCGTCGCCGCCTTCGAAGCGGCCAACAAGTTTCGCCCCAACTTCATGGCCGTGGCCGGCTACGACGGCATGCACCTGATCTACAACGCGCTCGCCGCGACCAAGGGCAAGGGCGGCGGCGACGCCCTGCTGGCGGCGATGAAGGGCCAGCTGTTCGAGAGCCCGCGCGGCCAGATCCTGATCGATGCGCAAACGCGAGACATCGTGCAAGACATCTACATCCGCAAGGTCGAGCGCGTGCCCGCCCTGGGCAACCAGCTCTACAACGTCGAGTTCGACGTGCAGAAGGCTGTCAAGGATCCGGCCAAGGTGAAGTAGGGCGCGAATCGCCCGCGAAGGCTAGCCGCGCCGCGCACGCAGCGGCCAGAAAGTGCACCACGCGATCAGCGCCAGCAACGCCACCTGCAGCGGCAAGCGGAGCACGAGCGCCCACACCGGCACGTTGAACAGGTCGGGCCGTTGCAGCATGTAGACGTTTGCCGGCGTCACCGCGATCGTCAGCAGGAAGAGGCCGATGCCGGCGCTGCGGCGCGTCGGCCGCCAGAGGAGGCCGAAGGCGCCGAGCAGCTCGAACACGCCGCTCGCCAGCACCGTCATGTGCGGCCACGGAACGTAGGGCGGGATGATGCGTACCTCGGTGTCGGTGGCCGCGAAATGGGCGATGCCGCCAACGAAGAACCAGAGAAAGACGAAGGCGAGCGCGAACCATCGTCCTCGTGTCAGTGGCAACACGGCGTCGGTCATTTCGGGGCCGGGGCCGAGGCCCGCACCTCGATTTCGATCCGCTCGATCTTGGTCGTCGTGCCCATGATCACAATGCTTTTGCGAGGGCGGATGCGGGCGTCTCGGCGCGCGGCGTCGAGCGGCGCGGCGCGTTCGCGTCGCGGCGCAGCACCTGGCCGTTGCGTGCACCGCTGTGCCGGCCATCGCGCCAGGTGAGCTTGCCATTGACGATGACGGCGGCGATGCCTTCGGCCGGCTGCATCGGCTCTTCGTAGGTGGCCGCGTCGCGGATCGTCGCCGCGTCGAAGACGACAACGTCGGCGGCGTGGCCGACGGCCAGCGTGCCGCGGCCAGCGAGGCCGAAGTTACGGGCGGTGAGGCCGGTCATCTTCCAGACTGCGGTCTCGAGCGGGAAGAGACCGACCTTGCGGCTGTAGTGACCGAGCACGCGCGGGAACGTGCCCCA
Source organism: Caldimonas sp. (assembly GCA_039936375.1). Classification (GTDB taxonomy): domain Bacteria; phylum Pseudomonadota; class Gammaproteobacteria; order Burkholderiales; family Burkholderiaceae_C; genus Schlegelella_A. Next base: position 2,033 of record JBDTIO010000634.1, read on the forward strand.
CAAGCGCGGGTGGGGTTTTTCGCCGAGAGGGATGCCGTCGGAGCCGATCATGGTCTCGTCGAAAGCGAGGATGCGCTGCACGTCGTTCTCGTCCATCAGGAAATAGATCGCGCTGCCCGGCTGCATGCGCCGCGCCGCTTCGCTTTCGGCGACACGCCATTCCTTGGCGATGGCGCCGAGCTCGCGGCCGGTGCACTCGGGGTGCGGCTGGCTCGAGGCGATGAGCACGCGACCCTCGAGCTTGCGAGGGTCCGTGTGGATCATGGTCGAGCTGGCGTTGTACGGGTAGCAGTCAAGCGACACGCACTGGCATCGCATGGCGGCCAGAATGTGCGGCAGCGTCACCGTCGAGCGGCCAAAGTTGGCCTGGTTCTGCACCTTGTGGTGCGAGACGACGACCGGGATGTCGAGCTCGCGGCCGATCCGGAAGGTCTCGTCGAGCGCTTCCATGACGCGATCTGACTCGTCGCGCATGTGCGTCACGTAGAGGCCGCCCCGCTCGCCGACCGGCCGGCCGACGGCAATGATCTCCTCGGTGGTGGCGTGAAAGGCCGGCGGATAGAAGGTGCCGGTCGACAGGCCGATGGCGCCGGCGTCGAGTGCTTCGGCGACGAGCTGCTGCATCGCCGCGATCTCGTCGGGCTCGGCGGGGCGATCGAGCGCGCGCATGGTGCGCACACGCAGCGTCGAGTGGCCGACCAGCGCGGCGACGTTCAGTGCGGCCGGCGTGCGCTCGAGCTCGGCGAAGTAGTTGGCAAAGCTCGCGAAGCGCGACCGCGCCGCGGCATCGATCAGGTCGAGCGGCGACGGCAAAGGCGTGTCGGGCGCGAGCGGTGCGATGCTGATGCCGCAGTTGCCGGCGACGACCGTCGTCACGCCTTGCGACACCTTGAAGCTCATGTCGGGTTGCGACAGCAGCGCCTGGTCGTCGTGCGTGTGCGAGTCGATGAAGCCAGGCGCGACGATGCGGCCGGTGGCATCGATCGTCTCCCGTGCGCTGCGGC
>JBDTIO010000635.1:0-4756 GCA_039936375.1 Caldimonas sp.
CCGCAGCCCGAAGGGCGTCCTCGACGACGGCCGCAAGGTGACCGCAGAGCTGGTACGCCAGCTCGTTCCCGAAGAGCTCGCGAAGATCAAGGCGGGCGGCTTCGAGGGCAAGTTTGATCGCGCCGCCGAAATCTTCACGCAGATGAGCACGCAGGAAGCCTTCGCCGAGTTCCTGACGCTGCCGCTCTACGAGGAGATCTGAAGCTGCGTCGAAAACGCAGTTCAGGCATCGCTTCGGGCGGCCTATCGCGGCACGGGACAAGGCTTTGGCTTTTCCCCTAGAGTTGCCGCCCGTCAAGCGCCGACCCGGCGCTTTTTACTTTCGTGCGGCTGATCAGCTGCGAGGAATCCGGATGAAAAATCGACTGACCCGGCAGGCGTTCGCGCTCGCCGCGATGCTGGCACTGACGCACTCGGCCATGGCCGCCGAGAACACCGCCGCGGTGCCGATCTCGGGCATCGACCAGGCGACGTTCGACGCCGGAGTGCGGCCGCAAGACGACCTGTTCCTGCACGTCAACGGCACTTGGATCAAGCAGACCGACTTCCCCAAAGACAAGTCGTACATCGGCGCGTTGGACTCGATGCAGGACGAGACCGAACTGCAGTTGCGCGGCTTGATCGAGGCCGCCGCCGCAGGCACCGGTGATGCCGAAGGCCGCAAGATCGGCGATCTCTATGCCAGCTTCATGGACGAGGCGCGACTCGAGACGCTCGGTGTCAAGCCGCTGGCCGCGGAGCTGAAGGCGATCGACGCCATCAGCGACGGCGCCCAGCTGGCCGCCGAGCTGGCGCACCTCGACCGGCTGGGCGCCGGCGTTCCCCTGACCGTCGTCATCGGCCAGGACGACCGCGATTCGACGCGCTACATCGCCGCTCTCGTTCAGGCAGGCCTGGGCTTGCCCGACCGCGACTACTACCTGAAGACCGAAGACGCCACGTTCGCCGCGGTGCGCGCCAAATATCTCGACTACCTGGCGAACTTGCTGACGCTGGCCGGCGGAAAAGACACCCACGCATCGGCCGAGTCGGTGCTCGCCCTCGAGACGGACATCGCCCGCTTGCAGTGGACGCTCGTCGAGAATCGCGATCCGGTGAAGGCCTACAACAAGTACGAGATCGCGGCCTTGCCGAAGCTCGCACCGGCGTTCGCCTGGGCTGAATTCATGAGCACGGCCGGCCTGACCGGGCCGCGCCTGGAAGTCGACAAGGTGGCCGATGTACTCGTCTCGCAGCCGAGCTACGTCGCCGGCCTCGGATCGCTCACGCAATCAGCGCCGCTGGCGGCGTGGAAGGCCTATGCGAAGACGCATCTGCTCGGCGCCTACGCGCGCTACCTCGACAAGGCTTTCGTCGATGCCCGGTTCGCCTTCAACGGCACCGTCCTCCAGGGCACACCTGCCAATCCGCCGCGTTGGCGGCGCGGCGTGAGTCTGGTCGACCAGTCGATCGGTGAAAGTCTCGGCCATCTCTACGTCAAGGCCTACTTCCCTCCTGAATACAAGGCGAGGATTGAAGCTCTGGTCGGCAACCTGATCGTCGCCTATCGCCAGAGCATCGGCACGCTCGACTGGATGGATCCTGAGACCAAGAAGGCGGCTTACGCGAAGCTCGACAAGATCGCGCTCAAGGTCGGCTACCCGAGCACCTTTCGCGACTACGGCGCGCTGGTCATCGCGCGCGACGATCTCGTCGGCAACGTCCAGCGGGCGCGCGAGTTTGAATACCGGCGCAACCTCGCCAAGCTCGGCCAGCCGATCGATCGGGGCGAATGGGGCATGACGCCGCAGACGATCAACGCCTACTACGACCTGAGCATGAACGAGATCGTTTTTCCGGCCGCCATCCTGCAGGCGCCGAGGTTCGATCCGAAGGCCGACGACGCGGCGAACTACGGCGCGATCGGCGCGACGATCGGCCACGAGCTCAGCCATGCCTTCGACGACCAGGGCAGCCAGTACGACGCCGACGGCAACCTGCGCGTCTGGTGGACGCCGGCCGATCGCGCGCGTTTCGACGCGAAGACGAAGATACTCGTCGCGCAGTACTCGGCCTTCGTGCCGGTACCGGGCTACCCGGTCAACGGCGAGCTCACCCTCGGCGAGAACATCGCCGACAACTCCGGCCTCGAGATCGCCTACAAGGCCTACCAGCTCTCGCTCGGCGGCCAGCCTGCTCCGGTGATCGACGGCATGTCGGGCGACCAGCGATTCTTCTACGGCTTCGCCCAGTCGTGGCGATCGAAACAGCGACCGCAGGCGATGCTCGAGCAGATCAAGTCGGATCCCCATTCGCCCGACGCCGTTCGCGTCGACGCCACTGTGCGCAACCACCCGGCCTTCTACGCCACCTTCGGCGTCAAACCGGGCGACGCGATGTACCTGCCGCCGGAGCAGCGCGTCTCGATCTGGTGATCCCGGAAAGCTGTTGACACGGTGCGCCGAGGCGGCGCACCGGCCGACGGGGCGAGGACAATCGGCGACGCCTCGTTGCCTGATTGACCGTGCCCTCGCCCGATCCGACCCATTCCCGCGCCGCCCTCGCCGAGCGCTTCGGACCCTCGTACCGCTGGCGGGTGCTGTCGACGGTGATGATCGGCACGGTCGCGTCGATCATGGCTTCGACCATCGTCAACGTCGCCATCCCCGACATGTCGCGCGTCTTCGCGCTCGGCCAGGAGCGCGCGCAGTGGTTGTCGGCCGGCTTCATGGGCGCGATGACGCTGTCGATGCTGACGACGCCGTGGCTGCTCGAGCGCTACGGCTACCGCCATACCTACATCGGCGCGGTGACGCTGCTGATGGCCGGCGGCATCGTCGGTGGCCTCAGCCACTGGTTCGATCTCGTGTTGACGATGCGTGTCGCCGAAGGCTTGGCCGCCGGCGTGCTGCAGCCCATTCCGGCGATCATCATCCTGCATGCCTTCGGCGCCGGCGAGCGCGGCAAGGCGATGGGCATCTTCGGCTTCGGCGTCGTGCTCGCGCCGGCCGTCGGCCCGAGCGTCGGCGGCATCCTCGTCGAGTGGTTCGGCTGGCGCTCGATCTTCTTCGTGGTCACGCCCTTTTGCCTGATCGCGATGGCCATGGCGCGCCGCTATTTGCCGATCGGTGCTCCGGGCGGCGGCCCGATCAGCCGCGCCGGCGGCCGCCTCGATGTCGTCGGCCTCGGCCTCATCGCGGTCGCGGTGCTGGCCCTGCTCAACGGCATGGTTCATCTCAACGGCGAGACGCTGTCGCTCGGCCTGGCGTTGATCGCCTGCAGCGGCGTCGCCACAGTCGGCTTCGTCTATCACCAGCAGCGCGGCGCCAAGCCGCTGATGGCGCTCAACCTGTTCGCGCACCGGCCGTTCTCAATGGGTGGCCTGGTCGCCTTCATCTACGGCATGGCCTTGTTCGGCTCGACCTACCTCGTGCCCGTTTTCATGCAGGAAGCGCTGCACCTGCCGCCGTCGCAGGCCGGCGCCGTGTTGCTGCCGGCCGGCGTTGCGCTGGCGCTGACGATCCCGGTTGCCGGTCGGCTCGCCGATCGCATCGCCGTCAGCCGCCTCGTCTCGTTCGGGCTGCTACTGCTCGCCGCCTCGTTCTTTCTCATGCTCGGCGTCGGCACCGGCACGGCGCTCGGCCTCATCACCTTGTGGGCGACCATCGGCCGCTTCGGGCTCGGCTTCGTCTTGCCGTCGCTCAATCTCGGCTCGATGCACGGCCTGCCCGTCACGCTGATCTCGCAGGGCTCGAGCACCATCAACTTCCTGCGCCAGCTCGGTGGCGCCGTCGGCATCGGCCTGGTCGGCAACGTCCTCGAGTGGCGGTTGCGCACGCATGCGTCCGGGCCGATCGTCGCTTTCCACGAAACGTTCGCGCTGGTCGGCGCGATCACCGCCTGCGCGGTGCTCGCCGCGGTGCGCATGGGCCCGAGACTGAAGGCGCGAATCGCATGAACCTCGATCCGGGGCTGCTGCCGTCGCGCTGCGACGTCCTCGTCGTCGGCGCCGGCCCCGCCGGCAGCGCGGCGGCGCAAATGCTGGCGCGCGGCGGCCGAGAAGTCGTCCTCGTCGATGCCCATGTCTTCCCGCGCGACAAGGTCTGCGGCGACGGCCTCATTCCCGACGCTCATCGCGCCCTGGCCCGCCTCGGCGTGCTCGACGCGGTGATGGCCGAGGCGCGCTCGGCGACGACGCTCGCCTGCATCGCGCCGCGGGGCGGCCGCATCGAGGTGCCGGGCCGCCTAGCGGTGCTGCCGAGAAAACGGCTTGACGACATCCTCTGTCGCGCCGCGGTCGCGGCCGGCGCGCGCATGTTCGCGCCGCTGCGCTTCGTCGCGCCGCTGCGCACGGGTGGCGAGGCGGGTGCGGTCGTCGGTGCGATGCTGAAGCACGGCGATGTCGAGCACGAGATCCGGGCTCGCTGGGTGATCCTCGCGTCCGGCGCGCAGCCGCAGGCGACGATCGCCGCCGGCATGTGCGACCGGCGCACGCCCAGCGCCATCGCCTTGCGCGGCTACGTGAGGAACGCGGCGATGGCCCGGCGCATCACCAGCCTCGAGATCGTCTGGCACAGACGCCTGTCGCCCGGCTACGGCTGGATCTTTCCGTGCGGCCACGACGTCTTCAACATCGGCGTCGGCGTCGCCCGGAGCCACGACCAGGGCAAGCAAGGCCGCCGCGCCATGAAGGACGTGAACCTGCGCGACATCTTCGCGGCGTTCAAGGATTTGTATGCGCCGGCGAAAGAGCTCGTCGAAGGTGGCGAGTGGCAGG
>JBDTIO010000636.1:0-4192 GCA_039936375.1 Caldimonas sp.
TTGAAACACGACCGCAAGGGTCAGCACAGCATCCGCATCAACGAGCAGTGGCGGCTGTGCTTCAAATGGCGGACTGACGGTGCATACGACGTCGAGATCGTCGATTACCACTAGGGAGAAAAAATGGCCAAGCTGCTCGAAGAGATCCATCCCGGAGAAATCCTCCTTGAGGAATTCCTAAAGCCAATGGGCATCACGGCTCGCCAGCTCGCTGCCGACATCGATGTGTCGCCCAGCCGTATCAGCGAGCTGGTGCATGGAACCCGACCCGTGACCGCCGATACCGCGCTGCGGTTGGGACTGTTTTTCAGCATGAACCCGCGCTTCTGGCTGAACCTGCAGACCGAGTACGACATGCGGATCGCGACGCGCGAGCTGACAGCAAAGATCGCGCCTCGTGTTCGCGTGTTCCACGCGGCCGCAGCCTGAGCGCACAGGGGGCGACTTGAAACTTGATCGACCGGGCCACACGCACAAACCGGCGGTCAAGCGCCGACGCAGCGGCGGCGCACGCTCGCCGGCAGACAAGTCCAGCCGAAGTGACAACGGCGGCAAGCTCAAGATCGGCGATGACTGGAACGCAATCCGGATCATCGCGCTCTCGCAGAGCAATCCGCTCAAGGCTATTGCGGAGTTCGTTGAGAACAGCATCGATGCGCATGCAACGACCGTGACAATCACGCGCGGTCGTGAGCACGGCGCGCACTATCTCTCGATCAAGGACGATGGCGACGGCGTACCCCGCGACGAAGCCGGGCTGCCCAACTTCAAGTACGTCGCGACCCATATCTGCGATTCAATCAAGCGGCGGTTGAAGACCGAGGGCGTGGCGATGGGCTTGCAAGGCGAGTTCGGCATCGGGCTTCTGAGCTTTTGGACCGTCGGCGACACGCTGACGATGACCTCGACCGGCCAAGACCAGCGCGCCTACCAGATGACGATGAGCAAGGGCGATGCGCGCTACAGCGTCGCGCCTCGGCGTGTCCTGTTCGCTGAGGGCGGCACCGAGCTCAAGGTCAGCCCCCTGCTCGAAGGCATCCGCACCCTGAGCGGGGAGAAGATTCAGTGGTACCTCGCCTCCGAACTTCGCGACCGGATCCGGACTGCCCGAGTCCGCGTCACCGTTGTCGACAAGCTCGCAAGGAAGCAGTACGAGGTCGAGCCACGAGCGTATGAGGGGAGGCTCTTGCATCAACTGCCGCTGCTGCGCACGCACTTCGGAGACGCATACGCCGAGCTGTATCTGTCCGATCCCTCCGAAGACTGCCGGGTCGCGCTCACCCGGGCCGGTACTCGGGTGATCGAAGATCTCGCGACGCTGCCGGGTCTGGAGGGACACCCCTGGTCCTCACGCCATCTCCAAGGGCTGATCGATGCCCCCTTTTTGACGTTGACGCCGGGTACGCGCAGTGGCGTGATTCACGACGAACGCTACTCCGCGCTGGTTGATTCGCTTGAGCCTTTGGCAGCCCACGTGTCAGGCCTGATTGAGGCCCAGCAGCGCGCCGAGGAACAGCAGGCGAGCGAGCAGTCGCTGCGGGCGATTCAACGCGCATTTCGCGAGGCACTTCTCGCTCTGCCGCCAGAGGAATATGACTGGTTCGATGTGCAGGCGCGGGCACGTAACCTGACTGGCACCGCAAAGCCTGGCTCGGGCGGCACGACGTCCGATGATGCTCAGGAGCCGGAACTTGGCGTCGCGGAACCAGCCTTCGAGGCTGAGGGGCAGCGACAGTTCTTCGACTATGCGGGTCCGCTCTTCGGCGTCGTCGTGTCGCCGGCGGCAAGCACGGTGGCCGTCAATCAGGGGCGCCGCTTCAGGGCCTTGCCGCGCGACCGTTCGCGCCGCCACGTGAGCGAGGATTTGTTGTTCGCCTGGGAGATCGTCGAAGGCGAGGGGCTGCTCGCCACATCCGTCGATCAGGAAGTCGAGTATCGGGCACCCGCTGTGCCTGGTCTCGCGCGCGTGAAGGTCACCGTGACGCAGCGTGAGTTCAGCTGCAGCGCTGAGGCGCTCGTCACGGTCGCCGATAGCCTCGAAGCTTCGCTTGGTCCGGCAGTGGTCAACACCCGGGGCCTTCCCGGCTATACGTTCGAGAAGGCCGCCGGAGCTCTCTGGCGTTCGCGGCTCGACGGTGAGCGCAATCTCATCGTCGTCAACAGCGGCCATCGAGACTTCGTGTTTGCCACCAAGACGCGCGCCTTGCAGCTACGCTATTTGGTCCGGCTGTATGTCAAGGAGCTGGTCCTCAAGAACTTTGCCGGCGTACCCGCCGAGCAATTGCTTGAGCGAATGATCGAGTTGTCACTTTATGCCGAAGAAAAGCTCAAGCCGGGCTGACCGCCCCGCGTCGCCTCGGCAGGTCAAGCCGTCCGGTTTTTCGAAGGACACGGCCGTTTGAAACGCTTCCAGAATGCGTTGATGTACTTTGGGCACGAGATAGGCCCCGGTCAAGGGCACATGCACCGGGTCGCCCAATCGTCCATCAGTTGTCGACGGCGTTCAATCTGGCGCCGTGGTGCCCTGTTTGTCGCGGCTCGAGGTGGCCAACGCGTTGCAGATGTCCAGGCGGATGCTCCCACCGCTCTTCGTCGACATGGGACACCTCGCGCTGATTCGTATGCGGAACGAGCGCCAACTGGGATATCGAGGGATGGGCTACCGGGTGGCTCCGACTACGGACGATTCGCAAACAGCTCAGTTGTTGCTGACCGCTTGAACGGGGCCGAGCGTTGCGCTCAACGCGTCCTCAGGTAGGCTCCGTACAAGACGGGATGCGTATCGCGCAGCACCTTTCGCCGGTCGACCACATCGCGGTGACGCCCCTGGCGCTCTAAGCCGATGAGCTCCAGCAGCAGTCGCATGGCCCGCTCAGGCGCACCGTCGCGCGACGGCTGCGCTTGGCCTAGCCAACGCGCGACTCCGGGCTTTTCAGTGAGCACCCAGGCCGGAAACCAGGCAAGGTCAGCCACGTCACCATCGCCCTCAAAGCCTGCATCGAACTGCTTGCGCAGCTTGTCCAGTGACGGGTCAGCGAGTCGCCTGGTCAGCTCCCCATAACGAGCAGGCGCGAGCCACGCGAACTCCGCGAGTAACGCCCAGATCGGCTCGAGCCCTTCCAGGCGATAGCGGGCCTCGGCCATCCAGGCCAGCGACGCAGGAATTCGGCGCCATGACTCGATTCGGCCCACCGCGTCAGCCGCAGCCTGCCAATCGCCCGCGCGCAGCCACAGCGGCACGGCGTGATCCTCATCGCGGTCGCCGCGGAACGGAAGCCGCGCGGCCCGCAGTGCCATCACCCTGCAAACTGCCGCGACCCACATGGTGCCGGCACGCTCGCCGAATACACGTCGGGCAGCGGGTTCGATGTCATGGTCCAACGTCCTTCGAGCGTCGCGCAAGGCATCGTGCGCGGCGAACACGGCAACGGTGCTGCCTTCCAGTGCCTCGATCAGGACCGCAAGCGCTGACAACGTGTCGTCATGCGGAAATTCATTTGCGAAGGCTCGCCATGCAGCGCTGGCCAAAGATGCCTCGCGCCGCTCAAGGGCGTCGACCACATCGTTGCGAAGCATCACATCGCGGCTGTGATCAAAGATATCGAGTTGCATGAAGTTCCCAGGATCAGCCAGGTTCAACCGTGTACGGGCTTCGCCACGAGGCGAACGCCCAGCGCGGCGCAGACGCGCGAAACCGTGTCGAAGCGTGGTGCGCTGTCCGGCCGCAGTGCTTTGTAGAGAGCCTCCCGGGTGAATCCTGCCGATTTGGCGATCTCCGTCATTCCTCGTGCGCGAGCAATATCCCCAAGTGCCGAGGCAAGAAGGGACGCGTCGTTCGCATCGAGGATGTCGGTCAGATACGCGGCGATGGAAGCTTCGCTATCCAGATACGGTCCGGCGTCGAACTCAAGCAGCTTGTCGACCTTGATTCGTTTGGTCATGCTCTCTTCTCCTATCAGTCCAGCAACTCCGCCAGGGCCTTGGCCCGCTTGATATCGGCCCTTTGCGTGCGCTTGGAACCACCGATCAGCAGCACGACAATCTTTGTACCTCGCCGAGTGAAATACAGCCGCCAACCCGCGCCGAAGTGAATCCGAAGCTCGGAGACGCCTTCGCCAACGAGCTCGACATCACCCATCAGGCCTCGCTCCAGGCGTTTGATGCGCGCAACCACGACACCGCGTACCGTCGG
>JBDTIO010000637.1:0-2606 GCA_039936375.1 Caldimonas sp.
GCGTGCTCGAGCGCAAGGGCATGGTCGAGGTGATCTCCTCGCTCGAAGCGAACGGCCGGCAGATTCCATACGACATCCGCATGGGCGTGTGGGTAACGGTGGAGGCCGAGACCGACTACATCAAGAACTGCTTCGAGGAATACAACGCGCACACCGACCCGAGCGGGCGCTACTTCACGCTCTACAAGCGCTGGCACCTGATCGGGCTCGAGGTCGGTCTGTCGGTGGCGAGCGTGGCGCTGCGCGGCGAGCCAACCGGCGTGGCGACGTGCTGGAACGCCGACGTCGTGGCCACCGCCAAGCGCGACCTGAAGCCCGGCGACATGCTCGACGGCGAAGGTGGCTACACCGTGTGGGGCAAGCTGCTGCCAGCCGACACGTCGAGCCGCATAGGCGGCCTGCCGCTCGGCCTGGCGCACGACGTGAAGGTGACGCGCGCGGTGAAGAAGGGGCAGAGCCTGTCGTGGAGCGACGTGGCGATCGACACGTCGACGCCGGCCTACAAGCTGCGCCGCGAGATGGAGGCGCTGTTCGCCGCGCCGCAGCTGAAGACGGCGTGACGGAAGGCGGCCGAGCCGGTTCGGGATATGCATTGAAATTCCCGTATTGAAAGCGGGAATTTCCAGGTAACATTCGCCGCATGATTGATCGGCCCGCGCTGTCCGCCGCCATTCGCCAGGCGCTTCGCCGCAGCCCCGCGGTCGGCCTGGTAGGCCCCCGCCAGGTCGGCAAGACAACGCTCGCGCGAAGCCTCGTCGCCGGCGATTCGCTGCAGTGGTTCGACCTCGAGGATCCACAGGTCGCAGCGCAGCTCGCCGAGCCCCTGGTTGCTCTGCGCGACCTGCGCGGCCTCGTCGTCATCGACGAGGTCCAGCATGCGCCGGACCTGTTCAAGGTCCTGCGCGTCCTGATCGATCGGCCTGGCGTACCCGCGCGTTTCCTCGTACTCGGAAGCGCCTCACCCGCTTTGCTGCATCAATCGAGCGAATCCCTGGCCGGGCGGATCGAGGTCATCGAAATCGGCGGGTTCACGCTGGATGAGACCGGTGCATCGGAGGCGCCTGAACTGTGGCTGCGCGGGGGTTTCCCTCGCTCGTTCACCGCAGCTAACCAGGTCGACAGCGCCGTCTGGCGGCGCGAATTCATCCGGACCACGGTGGAACGCGACCTGCCGCAGCTCGGCGTCAGGGTTGCCCCGCCCGCGCTATATCGGTTCTGGGCGATGCTCGCCCACTACCATGGCCAGTTGTGGAACGCGGCGGAGCCTGCTCGCTCGTTGGGCGTCAATGAAAGCACGGTGCGGCGCTATCTGGATCTTCTGACCCAGGCCTACCTCATCCGTCAGGTGCAGCCGTGGTTCGTGAACCTGGGCAAGCGGCAGGTCAAGGCTCCCAAGATCTATTTCCGGGATTCGGGCCTGTTGCATTCGCTGCTCGGGATCGGCGACGCTCTTGCGCTGGCGCGACATCCGAAGTCCGGAGCGTCGTGGGAAGGCTTCGCCCTCGACCAGGTCGTGCGCATCGCAAAGCCGGACGGGGTCTATTTCTGGGCCACTCATGCGGGTGCGGAGCTCGATCTGCTGATGATCAAGGACGGGCGCCGCGTCGGCGTCGAATTCAAGCGGGCGGATGCTCCGCAGCTGACTCCGTCGATGCGAACCGCGCTGAACGATCTGGCGCTCGACGCTCTCTACGTCGTTTACCCGGGCGACCGGCGCTACAGAATCGGCGAGCGGGCCGAGGTGGTTCCGCTCGCCGCCGTGCTGTCGTGACGACCGCCGTCCGCTCCTGAGGATGCTCCGATGGTCGACCTCCTGATCCGCGGCGCCCGCGTCTACGACGGCTGCGGCGCCGCTCCGATGCAAGCCGACGTCGCCGTCGCCAAGGGCCGCATCGTCTGCGTCGCACCTGGCATCGATCGAACGCAGACGGCCACGCGCACCATCGACGCCGACGGCCTCGCGATGATGCCCGGCATCATCGACAGCCACACCCACTTCGACGCGCAGATCACCTGGGACCCGACGCTGCGGCCCTCGCCTGCGCTCGGCGTGACGACGGCGGTGATCGGCAACTGCGGCTTCACGATTGCGCCGTGCCGGCCGCAGGACCGCGAGCTGACGATGCGCAACCTCACGCAGGTGGAAGGCATGTCGCTGGCCGCGCTGCGCGCGGGCATCGACTGGGGCTTCGAGACCTTCGGCGAGTACATGGCGCAGCTGCGGCGCAAGGGCTGCGCGATCAACGTCGCTGCCTACGTCGGCCATTCGTCGGTGCGCACCTACGTGATGGGTGCCGACGCCTCGAAGCGTATCGCCACCGCCGACGAGATCATGCAGATGCAGGCCCTCGTGCGCGACGCGATGCGCCACGGCGCCGTCGGCTTTGCGAGCAGCACGAGCCCGGCGCACAACGGCGAAGGCGGCCTGCCCATGCCCTCGCGCCTGGCCAGCGACGAAGAGATGGCCGCACTCGTGGGCACCATGGCCGAAGGCGGCCGCGGCGTGTTCATGCTCACCAAGGGCGGTCACACGAAGATGGCGTTTCTCGAATCGCTGGCCGCCGCCACCGGCCGCCCGGTGATGGTGGCCGCGCTGCTGCACAACG
>JBDTIO010000638.1:0-4890 GCA_039936375.1 Caldimonas sp.
TGCTCGGCCGCGTCGACCGCCGCATCGTCACCAGCGGCAAGGCGGCGCTGCGCCTCGACGCGAAGTCGATGGCGCTGCAGGGCGACTTCCATATCGACGAGGGCCTCGTCGATTTCACGCGCTCCGATGCGCCGACCCTGGGCGACGACGTCGAGGTGGTGCGCCGGCCCGTCGTCGCCGCCCCGACGAACGCGGCCACGGCGCCGGTGCCGTTGGCACTGCCCGCACCGAGCCGCCAGGTGGCGCTCGACCTGCGCGTCGACATGGGCGACAAGCTCCGCGTGCGCGGCCGCGGGCTCGACGCCGGCCTGCGCGGCAACCTGCACATCACGTCGCCCGGTGGCCGCCTCGTCGTCGATGGCACCCTGCGCGCAGTCGACGGCACCTACCAGGCCTACGGGCAAAAGCTCGGCATCGACCGCGGCATCATCACCTTCGTGGGCCCCGTCGATAACCCGCGCCTCGACATCGAGGCAACGCGGCCCAACCTCGACGTGCGCGTCGGCGTGGTCGTGACCGGCAACGCGCTCAACCCGCGCATCCGCCTCTTCTCCGAGCCCGACATGACCGACATCGACAAGCTCAGCTGGCTGGTGCTCGGCCGCGCCAGCGAAGGCGTGGGCGCCGACGACACGGCGCTGCTGCAGAGCGCGGCGCTGGCGCTGCTCTCGGGCGAAGGGCCGGGCGTGACCGACCGGCTGACGAACGCGATCGGCCTCGATTCGATCGGCGTGCGCCAGCAGAGCACGGGCGACGTGAAGGAGACGATCGTCTCGCTCGGAAAGCAGCTCTCGAAGCGCTGGTACGTGGGCTACGAGCGCGGCCTGAACGCGACCACCGGGAGCTGGCAGCTCATCTACCGGATCGCGCAGCGCTTCACCGTGCGCGCGCAGGCCGGCGGCGACAACTCGCTCGACCTGATCTGGACGCTGCGCTGGAAGTAGCCCGATCGTTGCCGCGCGAGCGTCGGGGTATTCAGGGCGCGACGTCCCAGTCGGATTTCTCGATGTGGTTCTGCATGAAGGCGTCGACCGCGGCGGCGGCATCGAGTTTCGACGGATCGAAATCGAACTCGCCTTCGTGCGTGGAGCCGTTGTCGAAACGGGCGCGGAAGTGGATGGCGTTGGCGACCACGTCGTAGTTGACGCGGTAGGCCACGCGGCGCTTGCCGCCGCCCTGCGTGTGCGAGCCTTCGACTGTGGCCATGGCGCGTCCGTCTGCTGCTGCAACGATGGCCGGAGTATGCCGCGCGTGCCCCGCGCCGCGAGGTCTTAAACTGCCTGCCCTCGACGCCCCCACGCCGAGCCGCTCGCCGTAGTTCAATGGATAGAACGGCCGCCTCCTAAGCGGCAAATACAGGTTCGATTCCTGTCGGCGGGACCAACGAGTGGCGTCCCCGAACGAAAGCGCGAAATGAAGTGGCTGCCTCTGATTTTCGTCTTCTCGGTCGTCATCGGCGCAGCGCCCCCTGCTCGGGCGCAGACGCCGCCGGTTCCCCCGCTGGGCGCGACCCTTCACCCGTGGGTACAAAAGGTCTATCCCCGGCTTCCACATGAGGAGTTCCCGGACCGGTGGCCTCAGCCCGACTACGTCGCTTGGGCGCTGACGCTCACTCACGAAAAGGTGACGGAGGGTGCCGCCTCGATCCGCCGCCGTAACGTGCCTTCGCAGCAGGCTCCCCGCTATGTGGTCATGCCCGTGCAGACCCAGGCGTTCGGGTTCGCCCCGGCGTTCGTTGCCCTTGTTGGGGCTTCGTTCGACAGCATCCTGCGAAGGATGTCGGTTCCCGCCACGCAGCAGACCGATTTTCTTGACGGATATGGGCCATTTGTCCGTCGATTCGACGACGCAGCAAACCGTGATTTCGCCGTTGCATATCCCGGCAAGGAAGTCGTGTCTCTGTTCATCGGTCACGACGGGGCATCGCAGGCCTTTGTCGACCTGAGTGTCGGCGCCGAAGCGACAGGTCATCACGCTCACCGCACCATCAATCTGCCGGACGAGCCGCTGCAAGCGCTGGACGCGATCAGCAAGGTGCTGCCCCAGATGATTGGCGAGGTCGGCCTCGCCGCTGGCACCTCCGCGAAGAAGCCGCCGCCGGGCGCGTTCGGGTGCAAGAGTGACACGTGGATGCTGGCGGGCGACGCCGTGCAAAGCGAAACCGAACGTGCATGTCGTGCGTTTGCCATCGGCACGCTGTTGCCTGACTTTGATCTCGACACCGTCTCACTGGGCGCGATGGACAGCCCCGCCAAGCTCGCATGGCTCGCGCAAGCCTATGTCGCCGCGACCGAAGACGCCACGACGTCGCCAGATGCCAAGCGCATCCGCGACCTGAGTCTCCAGCAACTCCGCTATTTCAAGGCTGACCCGGACGCGATCGCGAGCCCCGAGTCGACCGATCCCGTCATCCGGCCGCTGGCCGCCCTGCTCTCGCTCGGCGCGCGCACCAAGCAGGCACCTGTACGCTCAGGACGCGAGCTGAGAGAGACGCTGATCGCGCGCGAGTCGGCGGATCTCCCGCCTTTCGCGCAGGCGCTTTTTGTCGCGCGTGCCCAGTATGGGGATACGTTCACCGGCCTGGACTTCTGCACCATCGAGTACGCGTTTCCCGGCCTCCTGATGCGAAAGGAGTGCGGCAACAACAGCGACCCCGCGGCAGCGACGCGCTCGGCGTCCTCGGCGCAGGCCCTTCTCTATCAGGAATGGCGCATCGCCTCGTCGTTCAAGCATCTCGTCTACGAAGGAGTCGCTCAAGGACGGGGCGAGCAGACGCGGCAGGCCATTGCCGCGCTACCGACCGATCTTGCCGATCACCCGTTCATCCGCAGGCTACGCATGCTGCTGTTCGCGACGCTGCGACCGCCTCTCGGGGAGAGCTTCGACGGGCTCATGGCACAGGCTCGTCTCGAGTCTCTGGCATTCGTTCAGTCGACGGTCGACCTGCAGCGCAAGGACTCATGGACCGCCGCGTATTCGCTTTCCGAACACTCACCTGTCGTTCAAAACCCGAATCTGCACAGCGAGCCCCAACTCAGCGAGGCGACAGCCGCAGAGAGTCGTCTTCTGGCTGTCATGTCGTTCGACCGCTTTGTGACCGGCGCGTTCAACCCGCCAACGCGGCGCGCCGACGGCGATCTCGCCTGGTTCATGGGGCCGATGGCACCTTTCGGCGGCCGGATTCCGCCGTTTCTTGCCGGTCGACGCATTGGGCCGGCTGCTTCGGCGGCTTCTGCACCCGCGTTCGCCGCCTCCTTTGCGGCAAGGCCTCTTGCGGGAAGCGTCGCGCTGAAGCCTGGAGCGCCCTTCGTTCCCTTCATCGTGCCCTTGTTCGGTCAATCGCCCGTGAATTCGTTTGGCATGACGCGCAGTCAGATGGAGCCTGTTCTCGCCAGCCACCCCGAGTCAATGGAGCTGCGCGCACGCATCGCGATCGCTCGCCTGAAGGAGGGGGAAAGCGTCGACGACGTGGTCAAGTTCTTCAACGAGCAACCGGCTGACGAACGAATCGACCATGCCCTCAGCCAGTCGCACCTTTGGGCGACGCCCGCGCATGTGTTTTATCTGAGCGGCGAAACGGCCGCCGCGCGGCCGTTCTATCAGAAAGTTCGCGAGATCGGCACGGGCAGCGATTCCGACTTGATGGCACGAGTGCGCGTCGCGCTGATCGACGGCAAACTGGATATGGCCACCGAGGCGAGCCGAACGCGCCTTCGACGCTACAACGGTGACTTCACGCGTCGCGACCTGGTCGGACTTCAGTTCGTTGCCCGTCAAGCCGACGCCGCGTGGTCGACGTTTCTCGAAAGCGCAAGCACCTCTGGCCTCCTCGAACTCTGGGATGCGGCGATGACCGGGCATCGCCTGGCAGGCCTCGACCTCGCGGCCGTGAAACGCTGGCTCGTGGAGCGCAACCTGGGGAAAGTTCAACTCGGCGACGCCGACATGTCGAGCTTGTACCTTCACCGTCTCGCCGTCACCGACCGAATTCCGAGCCTGTCCGATATCGACTTTCTTCTCGATCAACCAGGGCCGCTCAACTTTGCCAACAAGCGCTGGGCCATGTCGGCGGTGCTGGCCCGCGGAGCGATGAGCGAAGAGGAACCGAGCAAGGTTCTGGATCGCTTCATGGAATTGAGAAAGGCCGACTCGGAGGCCTCCGCCGCGTTCATGCTTCCCCTGTATGCCTGGATCGCGGGCCGTGCGCAAAGCGGCGACAAGCGCGTCATCGAGGCTTTGCAAAAGATCGACATCGAGTCCGACTTCGATCACCTTCTCGCCAAGTCGCTGCTGCTGTCGGCACGAGGAGAGTCGAAGGAGTCTGCCCGGTTCCTGCGCGCAGCACGCTATGAGCTCGCCCAGAGGACCTGGGGATCAAACGGCTTGTCGGGGCGGCCGGTCGAGGCGAGTTATGAGTACGCGCGCGCCGTCTTCTTGATGTATCGGCAGACCAAGGACCCGGCACTCCGACAAGACGCGCTGACATTCGCGCGCGCCAATGCGCAGGCATGGCCGTACCTCGGATGGAGCTACGGCCTCCTGGCCCTCGTCGAGAGCGACCCGAAGCAGCGCGCGATGGCCATCTGTCGAGCACGCTTCCTCGACCCGAAGTCTTTCTTCCTGCTCGTGGCAGAGCACGCCGAGCCCGAGCGCAAGGGAGCAGCCCGGTGTTCGGCCAAGCTTTGGTAGGCAGCCCTGAAGATGCCTGCACGTCCGGACGGCCACGGTCCCAAGCGCAATTGCCTGGGAAGCCAACAGGCGGTGCGAATGGGCGCGCATCCGCTGGGGCAACTTTGGGGGCAATGCGCCGGCGCCACGGCAGGGCCGGCGCGACCGGCGCGATCGCTCAGCCAAGCGGCGAAACGCCGATCAGCAGGCGGTGCGCCCAGA
>JBDTIO010000639.1:0-3156 GCA_039936375.1 Caldimonas sp.
CGTTGCTCGCATGATCTCGACGGCAGCGACCACGAACACCAAGCGCCAAGTGTTCTTCGTCTCGCTCGGCGGCTTCGACAACCATGACGGCCTCGCGACGCTGCATCCGCCCTTGCTGACCAACGTCGCCGGTGCCCTATCGGCGTTCTACCAGGCAACGATCGAGCTCGGCGTTGCCACTCGGGTGACGACGTTCACGGCCTCCGACTTCGGCCGCACGCTGACCGCCGACGACGGCTCCGATCACGGCTGGGGCAGCATGCATTTCATGCTCGGCGGCGCCGTCAACGGCGGCCGCTTCTATGGCGCACCGCAGGTCGTCGCCAACGGCGGCCCCGACGACGTCGGCCAAGGACGGCTGCTGCCCAGCACCAGCGTCGACCAGTACGCGGCAACACTCGGCGCCTGGCTCGGCATCGGCGCCAGCGATCTGCTTACGGTATTGCCGTACCTCGGCAACTACAACGCCAGCCAGCGCAACCTCGGCTTCGTCTAGTCGACGTCTTCGCCCGGCTCAATTGGCCAGGCAACCGGCGGCGTTCCAGCCGTAGAGCCACTCGAGCGCATCGTAGAAGCGCCCGGGGGCGCGGCCCTTCCACAAGTCGTTGCGCACCAGCCGCTCGATGCCGCTGGCGTGATAGAGGCGGCCCATCTCGCGCGTCATGAGCACGACGCGCGCGGCGCGGGCGACGCGCGAGCGTTCGTAGCGCGACCAGGCGGCGACGATGTCGTTGCTGCTCGCGTGCAGCGCGGCGCCGAGCGTCACCGCGTCCTCGAGCGCCATGCAGGCGCCCTGCGCCAGGTATTGCAGCATCGGATGAGCAGCGTCACCGAGCAGCGTCACCCGGCCGTGGCTCCAGTTCGCGATCGGTTCGCGGTCGGCAGTTGCCCAGCGCTTCCAGCTCTTCGGCAGGCGTAGCAGTTGCCGGGCCCGGTCGCAGACGCCGTCGAAGTACGAAAGCACTTCCTCGCGGCTGCCTTCGCGCACGCCCCAGGTCTCGGCGTCGCGGCTGTGGAAGGTGACGACGACGTTGTATTGCTCGCCGCCGCGCAGCGGGTAGTGCACGAGATGGCAATTCGGGCCGGCCCAGACCGCGGCTGCGTTCCAGGCCAGGTCGGCCGGGAACTCGGCGGCGTCGACGACTGCGCGGTAGACGACGTGGCCCGAGACGCGCACGTCGTCGCCCACGAACTGCGCCCGCACCGCCGACTTGACGCCGTCGCAGCCGATCAGCGCCACGCCGCGATGTGCGTTGCCGCCGGCATCGAAGACGGTGACACCGTCGCCGGTCTGCTCGACGTGGACGACGCGGGTCGAGGTGCGCAGCTCGATGTCGCCGTGCGCGAGCACACCGTCGAGCAGGGCCTGGTGGCCGTCGGCCCGATGGATCACGGCGTAGGGGTTGCCGAAGCGCTCGCGAAAGGCGGCGCCGAGCGGAATCTCGGCGACCATGGATGCGTCTACCGCGTCCATCATCACCATTCGGTCGGTGAAGACCGCGCGGCTTCGTGCCTGCTCGCCGACGCCGAGTGCGTCGAATGCGGCGAAGGCGTTGGGCGCGAGCTGCACGCCGGCGCCGATCTCGCCGATCTCGGCCGCCTGCTCGAGCACGCGCACCGCGAAGCCACAGCGCGCCAGCGTCAGCGCCGCGGCCAGGCCGCCGATGCCGCCGCCGGCGACGAGAACCGTTTGCTTCAGTGACGCGGCAACGCTCATGGCGCTCGCACCGAGCACGTCAGTCGAGCCGCTCTTCGCGCCAGAGGCCGAGCACCTGCTGCACCGGGCGATCCGAGAAGCTGAAGAGGGTGGTGTCTTCGCGCACCGAGAGGCCGAGCGCGTGCCATGAGGGCACGACGAAGATGTCGCGCGGGCCGAACTCGAAGACCTCGCTGCCGACAGTCGCGCGGCCGCCGCCCTCGAGGCAGACGTGCACGCTCGAGTCGCTGCTGCGATAGGGCCGCGTCGAAAAGCCCGCCGGCAGACGCTGCGCGAAGGTGCCGATGGTCGGCATCGGCGAACGGCCGGTGGCCGGGTTGACGAAGCGCAGCTTGAAGCCATGGTGCGCGTCGATCGCGCTCTTCGAGATGCCGAGCAGCGACTCGCGCGTTCGCGCGAACGGATAGACGAAGACCTTGCTCGGCTCGGCCGGCGTCTGCTCGTGGTCGAGCGGCAGCAGGTTGTTGCCGTAGCGGGCCAGCGCATCGCCCTCGGGGCGCGTTGCGACCTGCGATTTGGCGGCGCTCTTTTCGGCGAAGCCGGCATCGAGGAAGCGGACCAGCGGAATGTCGAGGCCGTCGAGCCAGACCACGGGCTCGGTGCCGTCGTTGCCGTGATCATGGAAGGTCCACGACGGCGTGATGATGAAGTCGCCGAAGCGCATGGTCGTGCGCTCGCCATCGACCGCCGTGTACGCGCCTTCGCCGTCGAGCACGAGGCGCAGCGCCGTTTGCGTGTGCCGGTGCGCCGGCGCGACTTCGCCGGGCAGGATGAGCTGCAAGCCGGCATAGAGCGATTGCGTGATGCACGACTGGCCGCGCAGCGCCGGGTTCTCGAGCACGAGGACCCGCCGCTCGGCCTCCTCGGCGGTGATGAGGCGGCCGGCCTCCATCACGTGCTCGCGTACCTGTTCGTAGCGCCAGAGCGCCGGCGCGACCGGGCTTGTCGGCTGCGGCGGCACGAGCGCGCCCAGCACTTCCCAGAGCGGCGTCATGTCGAGCCGGCCGATGCGCTCGTAGAAGACGCGGCGGGCGGCGGCGACGTCGCTGGCCGCGGCCTGGTCGGCGGGGTCGTTGCGTTCCATCGGGTCATTGTGAATCAACGGCCACCGGGCAAGTCCGCTGGCCGCGGTCGTCCGCGCGCGGTACAAGGGCTGCCGAGCCGCGAGCGGAGTCGACCATGACCCAGATGAAACACCTCAGCATCGTCGACGGCGCCTTCTTGCACATGGAAAGCGCCGAGATGCCGATGCACGTCGGCAGCCTCAACCTGTTCGAGCCGCCGGCCGGCTACAGCGGCCAGGGCTACTACGAAGCGGTGAAAGCGCACGTCGCCAAGCGCATGCACATGGCGCCGGTCTTCACGAGGAAGCTCGCGCTGATGCCGTTCGACCTGGCCAACCCGGTCTGGATCCACGACGACGACATCGACCTCGACTA
>JBDTIO010000640.1:0-5216 GCA_039936375.1 Caldimonas sp.
CGGCGCGCGGCCGCGCCGACCTGCAATACGTCTTCGTCAACGGCCGACCGATCCGCGACAAGCTCATTGCCCACGCCGTGCGCGCCGCTTACGAAGACGTGCTGCATGGCGGCCGCCATCCGGCCTATCTGCTGTTTCTCGATGTCGCCCCGGAACGCGTCGACGTCAACGTCCACCCGACCAAGATCGAGGTTCGCTTTCGCGATTCGCGCGAGGTACACGAGGTCGTTCGCAAGGCGATCCGCTCGGCATTGGCGGTGCCAGTGGCCGGCGCGGTGGCACCGACCGCAGCGACAGCGGAGCCCGCATCGGCGAATGGCGACGACGCCGACTCCACTTCCCGCTTCGCGCAACGCCCACTCGCCTGGCCGCTGTCATCGCCCTGGCGCGTCGCCGAGCCGACGCCCGCGCTCTGGGGTCTCGGCGCTGCGGAAAGCGACAGCGCGCCGGCGTCCGGGGCCCAGCCAGTTTCCGACCCCGCGGCGTGGCCGCTCGGCCGCGCCCTCGCCCAAGTCGCAGGCACCTTCATCCTGGCCGAGAACGCCTCGGGCCTTGTCATCGTCGACATGCATGCAGCGCACGAACGGGTCGTCTACGAACGTCTGAAGGCGGATCTGCAAGGCGTCGCGCCGGCGATCCAGACACTGCTGATTCCCGCCGCCTTTGCCGCCACCCCGATGGAAATCGCCGCCGCCGAGGCGAGCCTCGAAGCCCTGCAGACGCTGGGTCTCGACCTCGCACCGCTGGCCGCGGGAACGCTGGCGCTTCGTTCGGTGCCCGCCTCGCTGGCCGGCGGCGACGTCGTCGAGCTGGCACGCGGCGTTCTCGCCGATCTGGCCGAGCTCGGAGCCAGCAGCGCCCTCGAGCGCGCTCGCGATCGCCTGCTGTCGACGATGGCCTGCCACGGCGCCGTCCGGGCCAACCGACAACTGACGATCGACGAGATGAACGCGCTGTTGCGCGACATGGAGCGTACCGAGCGTGCCGATCAATGCAATCACGGCCGGCCGACGTGGCGTCAGGTGACGCTGCGCGAGCTCGACCAGTTGTTCTGGCGCGGCCGATGAACCTGCCGCGACATCCGTCGACGCCGGCTGGCGCCGGCAGCGAAGACGGGGCGCCGCGGCACAGCGACGGCAGCGTTCGACTGTCGAAGCGGATGAGCGAGCTCGGCCTCGCGTCGCGCCGCGAGGCCGACGAGTGGATCGCGCTCGGCTGGGTGCGTGTCGACGGCCTCGTCGTCAGCGAGCTGGGCTCGCGCGTGCTCGCCACGCAACGCGTCACCATCGACCCGCGCGCGCGCCGCGCCCAGGCCGAGCAGGTGACGGTGCTGCTCAACAAGCCGGTCGGCTATGTCAGCGGCCAGGCCGAGGACGGGCATCGCCCGGCGCGCATCCTGATCACGCCCGACCGGCGCTGGCGCGACGATCGCTCGCCGATCCATTTCATGCCGCAGCACCTGAAGAGCCTGGTGCCCGCGGGACGACTCGACATCGACTCGGTGGGCCTGCTCGTGCTGACGCAGGACGGCCGCATCGCCAAGCAGCTCATCGGCGAAGACAGCGGCATGGAAAAGGAATACCTGGTTCGCGTCGCGGCGACTGGCGCGCCCTTGAGTGCAGAGGGCGTCGCCCTGCTTCGCCACGGACTCTCGCTCGACGGTGATGCGCTGTTGCCGGCCGTCGTTGAATGGCTCAACGCCGACCAGCTTCGCTTCGTCTTGAAGGAGGGCAAGAAGCGCCAGATCCGGCGCATGTGCGAGGCCGTCGGCCTGCACGTGACGGGCCTCAAGCGCGTTCGCATCGGCAACGTCGCGCTCGGGCCGCTGCCGCCCGGGCAGTGGCGATACCTGCAGGGCAACGAGCGCTTCTAGCGGGCGTCGCCGCCGCTAGTGCAGGTGGAGACTTCCGCCGAACAAGCCGAGAAGGCCGATGATGATCAGATAGATGGCGACGATGAAATTGAGCAGCCGCGGCACGACCAGGATGAGGATGCCGGCGATCAACGCAACGAGCGGGCCGATACTGAGACTGAGGTTCATCGCTATCTCCACTTTGTGATTCGGCGCATCGAAAAAACTGGCGTGTGAGCTTACCCATGCGCGGGCGGCCGCCAGACGGATCGAATGCGACGTCCCGCAGACGGTCGTCGCCTCATCTCGTCAATCCAGCCTCGAGTCTCGGCGCTGGCGCCGTCAACGTCAACGTCCGTCGGATTCACGGGGCCGCTGTCGTGGGCGACCATGCTCCCGCATTGTCTTCCGCCGCCTGCGCTCCGGGAGTGCACTCCGCCGTGCTGCCTGATACCCTCGCCGCATGTCTGGCACCAACAGCGTACCGCCGCCGAAGACGACCGGCGCCGTCGTGACGCTGCCGCGCTTGCTTGCGGCGTGAGCGTCGGAACGACATCCGGCCGCAGCCCGCTGCGCTGTCTTTGCATCGCCGGGCCCACCGCCTCCGGCAAGAGCGCGGCGGCGCTGGCCATCGTCGAAGCGCTGGCACCACGGTATCGCGTCGAGATCGTCAGCGTCGATTCGGCGCAGGTCTATCGCGGCATGGATATCGGCACTGCCAAGCCGAGCGCTGCCGAGCGCGCCGCGGTGCCGCACCATCTGATTGATATCGTCGAGCCGACCGATCGCTATTCGGCGGCTGCCTTCGTCGCCGATGCAACGCGACTCATCGCCGAGATCACGGCGCGCCAGGCGCTGCCCTTGCTCGTCGGCGGCACCATGCTGTATTTCAAGGCGCTCTTCGACGGCCTCGACCCGATGCCTGCGGCCGACGCTTCGGTACGCGCCGCCATCGACGCCCGGGCGGCCAGCCAGGGCTGGGCCGCCCTCCACGCCGAGTTGGCGACCATCGATCCGGTGACGGCGGTGCGGCTCTCCGTCAACGACGCCCAGCGGATCCAGCGCGCTCTCGAGGTGCATCGCCTCAGCGGGCGGCCGCTCTCGGCCTGGCATACCGGAGGCTCTCGCGACGAGCCGCCGCCTCTGATCTCGCTCGAGCCGCACGACCGGGCATGGCTGCACGCTCGCATCGGCGAGCGCTTTTCGGCGATGCTCGAAGCCGGTCTGGCCGACGAGGTTCGAGGCTTGCGCGCGCGCGGCGATCTGCATGCCGAGTCGTCTTCCATGCGGGCGGTCGGCTATCGACAGACCTGGGCCGCCCTCGATGCCGGCGATCTGTCCGGCTTGTCTGCAAGCGGCAGCGCGGCCACCCGGCAGCTCGCTAAACGACAGCTGACGTGGCTGCGCTCGATGCCGTCGCGCCAGATCGTCGCCTGCGATTCGCCGTCGGCGACGAGCGAGGTCGCGCAACTGGCGATGCGCCTTTCGCCGCACTGACGACGATGGCTCTGCTGGAGATCGCCTCGCTCGCGAAACGCTACGGCGATTCGGCCGTGTTCGAGAACATCGACCTCAGCGTCGCCGCCGGCGAGTTCGTCGCCATCGTCGGCGAATCGGGGGTCGGCAAGTCGACGCTTCTCAACTGCATCGCCGGCCTCGACCCGGTGAACGCCGGCTCGGTTCACGTCGACGGCATCGACATTCTCGGCCTCGACGAGCCGGCGCAGGCGTTATTCCGGCGAGACCACCTCGGCTTCGTTTTCCAGGCTTTCCACGTGCTGCCGCATCTCACGGTTGCAGCCAACGTCGGCTTGCCGCTGCTGTTGCAGGGCAAGGACGATGAACCTCGCGTCGCCGCGGTGCTCGCCGCCGTCGGCCTGGCCGGATTCGAAGCGCGCTTGCCGCAGACGCTGTCCGGCGGCCAGTTGCAGCGCGTCGCCATCGCCCGGGCCCTGGTGCATCGGCCGCAACTCATCCTCGCCGACGAGCCGACCGGCAACCTCGATCCGGCGACGGCGGAGCGCGTCATTTCCTTGCTCGCGGCGCAGATGCGCGCGCAGCATGCCGCCTGCCTGCTCGTCACCCATTCGCGAGCGGCGGCGGCCCACGCCGATCGCGTCGTCACGCTGACCGTTCGCGGCATCGAGACCTGAGTCGCCGTGAACGAAGCTCTGCGCATCGCTGCGGTTTGTCTGTCAGCTTGAGATGAAGAGTCTGCTCTTGCGCCTGTCGTGGCCGGAGCTGCGCCACCATCCCTGGCGCCACGTCGCCGCGCTCGTGGCGGTGATGCTCGGCGTCGCCCTGGCCTTCTCGGTGCACCTCATCAACGCCTCGGCGCTCGCCGAGTTCAGCGCCGCAGTACGCGCCGTCAGCGGTGAGCCCGACCTCGAGATCGTCGGCCCGCCGGCCGGCTTCGACGACGCGCTCTATGGGCGCGTTGCGCGCTCGGCGGCGGTCGACCTGGCGAGCCCGGTCGTCGAGGCCGAAACGTCGGCTTTCGATGCGGCCGGCAAGCGTGTGCCGATTCGCATCGTCGGTGTCGATGCTCTGGTCGTCGCATCGTTCGCGCCCGCGCTCCTGCCGCGTCCGCGCGAAGGCGCCGGGCGCTTCGCCGCGCTCGAGCCCGAGACGATCTTCCTCAACGCCGAAGCGTCGCGCCGCCTCGCTCCGGACGGCGCCGCCAGCCTGCTCGTTCAGGCCGCCCGAGGGCGGGCGACGCTTCGGATCGCCGGCAGCGTGGCGGTCGGTGGGCCACCGCTCGCCGTCATCGACATCGCCGGTGCGCAGGCCCTGCTCGGCATGACCGGCAGGCTGACGCGCATCGATGTCCGTCTCGTTGCCGGTGCCCAACGCGACGCGCTGGTGCGCGCGCTCGCGCTGCCCGCCGGCGTCCGCATCGCGACACCGGGTGAAGCGGTGCAGCGAATCTCGAACGTGTCGCGCGCCTATCGCGTCAACCTGACGGTGCTCGCCCTGGTGGCGATGTTCACCGGCGCCTTTCTCGTCTTCTCGGTGCTTTCGCTGTCGGTCGCCAAGCGCCAGCAGCAGTTCGCCCTGCTCGGCGTCCTCGGCCTGTCCGCGCGCGGCCGGCTGCGACTCGTTCTCGGCGAATCGGCGGCGCTCGGCATCGTCGGCAGCGTGCTCGGCCTGGCCTTCGGCACGCTGCTCGCCTTCGTCGCGTTGCGCTTGTTCGGCGGCGATCTCGGCGGCGGCTATTTCTCGGGCGTCGCGCCGGCGCTTCGTTTCGACGCGGCGGGCGCGGCGATCTACGGCTCGCTCGGCGTGGCCGCGGCGCTCGTCGGCGGCTGGCTGCCGGCGCGCGCGGCCCGGATGATCGCGCCGGCCCAGGCACTGAAGGGCGCGC
>JBDTIO010000641.1:0-3586 GCA_039936375.1 Caldimonas sp.
CGTGGCGCCCCTGCGCCGGGCACTCGAGACGCAAAGCGCGCACGCCTTGCTGCTGCACGGTCCGAGGGGCGTCGGCCAGTTCGAGCTGGCGATGGCGCTCGCTCAAGGCTGGCTCTGCGAGTCGGACACCGTGCCGATGGGCGCTCGGCCCTGCGGTGTTTGCGCCAGTTGTCGGCTGGTGTCTGCGCGCTCTCATCCCGACCTGCTCGTCCTCCTCCCCGGAGCGCTGCGCGAGTCGCTCGGTCTGGCAACGGGCGAGGGCGACGAAGGCAGCGAAGAGACGTCCGGGAAGAAGAAGCCGAGCAAGGAAATCCGGGTCGACGAAGTTCGCGTCGCGATCGCCTTTTCGCTGACGACTTCGGCACGCGGACGCGGCAAGGTCGTCGTCGTGCATCCGGCCGAACGCATGAATGCCATCGCTGCGAACGCGTTCCTGAAAACGCTCGAAGAACCGCCGGGAAATGCCCGATTCCTTCTTTGCAGTGCGGCGCCGGACGCCTTGCTGCCGACCATTCGCAGCCGCTGCCAGGCGCTCGCGCTCAAGCTGCCGGGACACGCCGACGCAGTGGCGTGGCTGATGGGGCAGGGTGTTGTCGAGCCCGAGATCCTGCTGGCGGCGTGCGGCGGTCAACCGCAGGAGGCAGCGGCTCGCGCGGCGCATGGCATCGATGCGGTCGCGTGGCGCGCGCTGCCGCGCCGCATTGCCGCGGGCGATGCCTCGGGATTGCGTGGCTGGTCGCTCCCGTGGGTTGTCGACGCATTGCAAAAGCTCTGCCACGACGTGGCCTCCGTCGTCGCGGGCGCGTTGCCGCGCTACTTTCCTGCGGCCAACCTTCCGGGTTCGGGCGATCTCGCCTCGTTGCTTCGCTATGCACGCGAGCTCCGCCGCTTCGCGCTTCATGCCGAGCATCCCTGGATCGCCGACCTGAGCGTCGAAAGCCTCGTGGCGCAGGGCCGCGAAGCGTTGCAAACGCCTCGATCACAACCCGGTTGAGGGCAACGCCAGTGGCTACACTTCCGCCCATGGCCGAACCTGTTGCCCGCAGCGCGACGCCCGGCATCGTTGCGCCGACGCCGGCGGTGGCGCGCCCGAGCGTCATCCAGCTCGTGTTCCGCGAGAAGGGCGCGCTCTATGCCGCCTACATGCCGATGTTTACCGAAGGCGGCATCTTCGTGCCCACCACGCGTGACTACAAGCTCGGCGAAGACATCTACCTGTTGCTCTCGCTGCCAGACGATCCACAGCGCTACCCGGTCGCCGGCAAGGTCGGCTGGCTCACGCCGGCCAACGCCTCGGGCGGTCGAACTCAAGGTGTCGGCGTGCGCTTTCCGTCGGATGACAAGAGTCGCAGCTTGCGCTTGCGCATCGAGGAAACGCTGGGCACTTCGCTCTCGTCCGCCAAGCCGACGCAGACGATCTGACGCATTCCGCGCCTTTGGCGCGGTTCGCGACGCAGGCAGAATCGGTCGATGTATGTCGACTCGCACTGCCATCTGAGTTTCCCCGAACTTGCCGCACGGCTGCCCGAGATTCGTGTCGCCATGGTCAAGGCGGAAGTCGATCGCGCACTCTGCATCTGTACGACCCTGGAGGAATTCGAAGACGTTCATGCGCTGGCCACGAGCTACGACAACTTCTGGTGCAGCGTCGGCGTCCATCCTGACAATGAGGATGTTCGCGAGCCGGCCGTCGATGATCTGGTGACCTTGGCAGCGAGGCCGAGGGTCGTCGCCGTCGGAGAAACGGGTCTCGACTACTACCTGCTGAATGGTCGTGACATCGCCGACATGGAGTGGCAACGCGAGCGTTTTCGCGTCCACATCCGCAGCGCCAGGCAGAGCGGCCTGCCGCTCGTCATTCACACTCGAAGCGCAGCCGACGATACCTTGCGGGTCCTTCGCGAAGAGCAGGGTGAGCTCGCCGGCGGCGTTTTTCATTGCTTCACCGAAACAGCGAAAGTGGCACGCGCGGCACTCGACCTCGGCTTCTTCATTTCTTTCTCTGGGATCCTCACGTTCAAGACCGCCCACGAGCTGCGCGAAGTTGCTGCATTCGTGCCCCTCGATCGCTGTCTGATCGAGACCGACAGTCCTTACTTGGCCCCGGTACCGTACCGAGGCAAGACGAACTCTCCGGCTTTCGTTCCCTGGGTCGCGCGCCAGCTGGCGGAGGTGAAGGCACTGGAGGTGGCCGAGGTTGCGGCGGCAACCAGCCGAAACTTCGAAAAACTGTTCGCCCGGACCCTCGAAAAGACTTGAGAAGTCTCAAATAGGCCCATTCTCCCGGCCGACGAATACATCATGTATGGCTTTATATTTCAGTGCTAATATATTGATAAATATGAAGTTAATGGGTGATTAGTCGCAACAAGTCGCACCACATCCCGACAGCTCTGTAAGAATTTTTCCGACGCAGCAAATCTCCAGACACTGGCTTTTTCAGCACGGACATTCTTCGTAGAGTGGCCTCACCACGTACGCCGAGGGAGATGTCATGCACTCAACAGAATTCGCCGCCAATCCGTTCGCCTTGATGATCGATCCCGCACCGATCTTTGCCGCCATCGAAAGATCGGAGCGGCTGGCCCGCTTGAGAAGCACCATCTGCCATCCGCTCGACAAGCCCCGGCCCGAGCAGCCACCGCTCGAGCTGAGGGTGTTCGACGAGCAAGTCGAGGCAGTCACGATCGAGGAGTCGTCCTTCGGCGAGCCGTTCGAATCGAACATGGTCAACGCTTCGGGATTCGGCCAATAGCGACGGCGCTTCTCTCCCTTTTGCGATCCTTTGTACACGCCACAATGTATATTATGTTAACTGCTTGAGCTGAGGACGTCCCAAGCAGCGCCAATCGCCCGGCCGCGCAAACCCCTGCTGACAAGCTCGACGACGCGACCTACCATCAGCCTCTTCTGGGTGCGCGAAAGCAGCGCGCCGGTGCTCAGGCGGCCGTGCGCGGGAAAAGGGTTCGTTGCAGGCTACCGATGTCGGTGACCCCGACTATTTCCATAGAGTCGTCGACTGCCAGTGGGCTTGTCCCGCCCACACTCCCGTCCCCGAATACATCCGCTTGATTGCGGCCGGCCGCTACACCGCGGCCTACATGGTGAACTGGGAATCGAACGTGTTCCCCGGCATCCTCGGGCGCACCTGCGACCGGCCCTGTGAGCCGGCATGTCGGCGTGGCCGGGTCGAGGAAGCCCAGGCCGCCAAGCCCGAGCCGGTCGCCATCTGCCGCCTCAAGCGGGTGGCCGCCGATTTCAAGGACGACATCTCCGCTCATCTGCCGCGCCTCGTGTCGCAGCGCAACGGCACGCGTTGCCTGCATCGGTGGCGGCCCCGCATCGCTGACCGTCGCCCGCGACCTGGCGCCACTGGGTTACGAGGTCGTCATCTTCGACAGCGACAGCAAGGCCGGCGGCATGATCCGCTCGCAGATCCCGCGCTTTCGCCTGCCCGAGGAAGTGATCGACGAAGAAACCGGCTACGTCCTGCAGCTCGGGGTCGAGTTTCGCGGCGGCTCGCGTATCGATTCGATGCGCGAGCTGCTGGCGCAGAACTGGGACGCCGTTTTCGTCGGCTCCGGGG
>JBDTIO010000642.1:0-3657 GCA_039936375.1 Caldimonas sp.
CGACATCGTCGAGGAATACGCCACGGCGCCCGTCGCACGCGGGCTGCCGGGCTCGACCGACCGGCCGGCCGACGCCGGCAAGGAAGAGCCGTTGCTCGCGGCGCTCGGCTTCGATCCGATCGGCCTCGACGCGCTTGTCGCCCGCACCGGCATGGCTGCCTCGGAGCTTGCCGCGCGCTTGCTCGAGCTCGAGCTTGCCGGGCACGTCGCCCGGCTGCCCGGCCAGATATTCCAAAGGCTGGAACGGGCCTGATTCCTGCCCCGTTCATCCGCAACAGTGTCTCGAAAAGGGGCGCTCGGGTATAGTCATTTCATGTTCGATGTCCTCGTGTACCTCTACGAGAACTACTGGCGCCCCGACGCGTGCCCCGAGCATGGTCAGCTCACCAGAAAGCTCACCTCGGTCGGCTTCGAATCGGAAGAGATCGAGGATGCCCTGACCTGGCTGGACGGCGTCGCCGCCGCCGCCGAAGCCCGCGTCGGCGACCAGCAGCAAGACAGCATCCGCGTCTTCACGGCGGCCGAGCTGGAGCACCTGGGCGAGCAATCGATCGGCTTCATCACCTTCCTCGAGTCGGCCGGTGTACTGCCACCGCCGATGCGCGAGATGGTGATCGATCGCGCCAGCGCCATCCCGGGCGGCCCGCTCGATCTCGAAGACCTGAAGATCATCGTCCTGATGGTGTTCTGGAGCCTGGGCGAAGAGCCCGACGCTCTGATCCTCGACGAATTGTTCGTCGACGAGGCAGACCGCCTAATCCATTAGCTCAGCAGGCGGCTCGGGTCGCCGTCGAGCTTGGCCATTGCGCTGCGCGTCGCCCGCACGGTGAGCGCTTCTTCCTGCGCCGGCACCAGCAAGCCGGCCTGCAGGAAGGCGGCCAGGCGATGCTGCTGGAAGAGCACGCCACGGCCCTGCGGCGAGACGAACAGCGTCAATTGCTTGCGCATGCCCTGCCAGGCCAGCTGCACCGCTTCGTTGCGATTGCGGTAATCGAGCATGTACCAGCTGCCGACCTGCAGCTCACGCGCCCACGACAGCATGGCCGGCGTCGGCATCGAGCCGCCTTCGGCAACGACTTCGAGCTCCGAGCTTTCATGGCCGGACAGATCCATGACCAGCGATTCGTCGATGTCGACCTGCTCGGCTTCGGGCAGCAGCTCCTCGAGCGTCTCGAGCCGCGCCATCAGCTCTTCGAGGCGCTCGTGCGAAATGGCGGCGGCCTTCGCGGTGAACGCCGCGGCGAGCGAGTTGTTGAGGCGCTGGATGTGCTCGTCCTGCTTGGGCAGCGGGATGCCGGCGTCGTCCATGCCCTCGCGCAAGGTCTTCAGCAGGGGCGGCAGGCGTCGGATCACTTCGGCGCGCTCGGCCCGCGAGACCTTGGCGCTGGCCGACCAGATCAGGTCGGCAGCGGCGCGCTTCATGTCCTTGGTGGAATCGGGGCTGCCGGACTTGACGGCGGTGGTGGCCAGCACGTCGGCCCAGACGTGGAAGAGGAACTCGCGCACGCCCTCTTGCACGGGCACGTCGTTGAGCATCTTGCGCAGCTCGATCGTGTACTGGATCGCCATCGTCTCGCGTTGCTCGACCTGGGCGGCCAGCGAGACACCTTTCTTCGATGCCTCGTTCTCGTTCTTGAAATAGTGCTCGAGGAATTTCTCGAACTCGGTGAGGACGGTCTGGAAGACGCGGCGGCCCGTGTCGGGATAGGCCTCGACCACCTGGACGACGCGCTTGATCTCCTTTTCCAGCAGGTCGCCGACGACGCGGCTGCTCGAGTCGAAGCCCATCACGCAGGAGCCCATGCGGTCGATCAGCCGGCGCGCCGGGTGCTCGACGGTGGCGAAGAAATCGGGCTCAGAGACGGCGACGCGCAGCACCGGCATCTGCAGTCGCGCGAACCAGACGCGCACCGTCGCCGGAATCGCGTCTTCCATCAGGATGCTTTGAAAGAGCAAGGCGACGATCTCGATGGTCGCGCGCTCGACCGGCGTGGTCGCGGCCGCCTTCAACGCCTGCTTGCGCTGGTGCAGTTCCTCGAGCAGGGCCGGCGTGCCGACCGCCCCGACACCCCCGCTCAATGCCGCGGCCGAGGCCGTGGCGAGGCGGCGGCCGACCGCTTCCTGCGCTTCGGCGATGGCCGCGTTGAGACGCGGCGATGCCACGGCCGTCGAGTGCGAGGTGTTGGCGAAGTCCGGGAGTTGCCGGCTGACCAGCCGGTTCAGGCGTCCGAGCACGGCTTCGGCCTGATCGGGGCTGCGCGCCAGACCGGCGGCGCGCGTCATCATCCGCGTTTCCTCGTTGACTTCGTGCGACTCCTTGGCCGCCTTCATCACCGAGTACTGGAAGTCGGAAGCGCCGCTCGCGGCGGTGCCCGTCGGCGTGCCGAAGCCGCCGGTCGAGCCCGAGCGCGAAGAGCCGCCGCTGATCGGCCCTGAGCCGTCGCTCGAGCGACGAATGAACGGCCGCAGATCGACCTCCGGCAGCACGTGGCGCTGCAACAGGAAGCGGTTGGTCTCGTGATACGCCTCTTCGGCGAAATGCGAGAACTCGTCGTGCAGAACCGTGTGCAGGAGGCGCCAGGCGTCGAAGCCGAGCGGCGCCGCCAGCCACGAGTTGGTGACGACGCGGGCCAGCACGTGCGGGCGCAGGATGTCGTTGGTGTCGAGCTCTTCGCGGCTCTCGAGCACGTTCATGCGCGAGCGCAGATCGGTGAACTCCCAGGAGGCGCGATCCATCATCGCCAGCGCCAGGCGCGAGCTGAGGATCTCGTGCTCGATGGTGTCGTCGTCGACGAGACTCAGCTTGGTGCCGGCGCGATTACCCGTCGATTGCACCGGCAGATCGCCGAGACGCGTCTGCGTGACGGTGCCGGTGGCCAGCGTCGCGCGCAGGAGCGTCGTCATGCCCTGCAGCCAGAGGGCGAACGTGCCTGACAACGTGGGGATCAGCTCGCGCCGCTTCATCGCGATCGCCGGCTCGGCGACCGAAGCGGCCAGCGCCCTTGCGCCCTGATCGACCGCCAGAACGACAGCGGGCATTCCCGCGAGCAGCCGCTCTACATATGACCGCCTCGCCTGCTGCGCCAGTGCCGTCGGGTTGGCGGGGGTGGGCATGGGGTGGTGGGTAATCCGTCCTGGCTGGAACCTGATTCGACTCTACACCACGGCTCCGGCGTTCGGGTCGTCGCGATCGTGTTCCTTGGCCGTGGGTCCGACCAGGTCCTCACGCTTGACGCCGAGCCACATCGCGATCGCAGCGGCGACGAAAACCGACGAGTAGATGCCGAACAGGATGCCGATCGTCAAGGCGATCGCGAAGTAGTGCAGCGTCTGGCCGCCGAAGAGGAGCATCGACAGCACCATCATCTGGGTCGAGCCGTGGGTGATGATGGTGCGGCTGATCGTGCTTGTGATGGCGTGGTCGATCGTCTGCTCGGTCGTCATTTTCCGATAGCGGCGAAACGACTCGCGGATCCGGTCGAAGATGACGACCGACTCGTTCACCGAATAGCCCAGCACGGCCAGCACCGCGGCCAGCACCGAGAGCGAGAACTCCCACTGGAAGAAGGCGAAAAAGCCCAGGATGATGACGACATCGTGCAGGTTGGCGACGATCGCGGCGATCGAGAACTTCCATTCGAAGCGAACCGCCAAGTA
>JBDTIO010000643.1:0-5545 GCA_039936375.1 Caldimonas sp.
GTTCTCATCCAGATCGTCGCGCGCCTCGCATCCAGATTGACGCGCCACAAGCTGGCCCTGGAGAATGATTTTTTAGAAGGCGCGCTCATCAAGGCCGGCATGCTGAGCGCAAAGCGATGATCGACCACACGCACCCTCTGCCGATCACGCGCCAGGGCCAGATCGTCAACATCAGCCGCGGCTTGGTGTACTACGAGAGCGAGCCGATCAGCGATGCTGACCTCAAGCTGATGCGCCGCATCGACGAGCTGCACTTGGAGCTACCGTTCGCCGGCACCCGAATGTTGCGTGATCTGTTGCGCACCGAAGGCTTCACGGTCGGGCGCAAACACATCACCACGCTGATGCGGCGCATGGGGCATCACGGCGCTGTACCGCAAGCCGAACATCAGCAAACGAGCGCCGGGGCACACGATCTGGCCATACCTGCTGCGCACACTGTCGATCACGCGCCCGAACCACGGCTAGGCGATGGACATCAGCTACATCCCGATGGCGCGCGGCTTCGTCTACCTGGCCGCCGTGATCGACTGGCATAGCCGACGCGTGCTCGCATAGCGGCTGTCGATCTCGATGGATACCGCGTTCTGCACCGAAGCAGTCGAAGAAGCAATCGCCAAGTATGGCAAGCCAGAGATCTTCAACACCGATCAGGGAAGTCAATTCACCAGCAGCGCCTTCACCGGACTGTTGCACGAACACGGCATCCGCATCTCGATGGACGGCAAGGGCTGCTGGCGCGACAACGTCTTCATCGAGCGGGTGTGGCGCTCGATCAAGTACGAAGAGGTCTACCTGCATGCCTACGAGACCGTGAGCGCTGCCCGCGAAGGAATCGGCCGTTACATCAACTTCTACAACACCCGCAGACCGCATTCGAGCCATCAAGCTCGAACTCTGGACGTGGTGTACTTCGCATCGCTGCCTCAGCCTTCGGCCGAAGCAGCCTGAACCCGCAGGGTCCACTTAAAAACCATCGAGATCGGTTCAGATCAACGGGGCCAGCTCTGCCGCCTGCGTCCGCTGACAGCCGTCGGTGCAAGGGTCAACCTCTTCCTTTCGCACCCTATCCACAGTGGCAGAGGCCTGTTCCCCACGTATTAAGATGCGGCCGATACAGGTACCTAAGGTCGCACGTCCCGCGATCATGGCGCCGCAGAGTTGCGAGTTGGTGGTGGCATTGAGCCAATCGAAAGCAACCTCGTTCAAATACGTTGTAGGAGCGCAAGATGATTACTCTTGACCGTAGTCTGATTCAGGTTGGCGACGTCAACTTCGCGAGGTCAAGTCTGGTGGGTTCCTTTGCCGGCATCCCGGTCGCAAACGTCGGGGATGCGATGAATCGAATGGGAATGTGCGACGCTGGATTGCGCGCGATGTGGCCGGGTGCCCGCTGCGTCGGCACTGCTTTCACAGTCACAGTGCGCGCCGGTGACAATGCGGGACTTCATGTTGCCCTCGAACATGTCCGCGAGGGCGACGTACTGGTGGTCAACGGAGCAGCGGATTTAACGAGAGCCCTGCTGGGCGACCTAATCGCCGCAAAATTAAGCCGTATACGTGTCCGCGGCGCGATCATCGACGGTTGCATACGCGACCGGGCGGCCCTCGAAGAAATGAGGTTCCCGGTCTGGGCGCGCGGATCCAACCCCGCCGGTCCGTACAAAAATGGACCTGCGGTCCTGGCCCGGGCAGTCGCCGTCGGTGGCATCGTTGTTCACCCCGGCGACATTGTGGTGGCGGATGACGATGGTGTCGCCTGCGTCGGCGCCTATCAGGCTCAAGAAGTGCTCGAGCAAGCCCAAAAGATAGTCGCGCACGAAGCCGAAATGGCGCGCCAAATTTGACGTAAAACCGCGAGCACGCAACTCAATTCAAACGTCAAGTACCCACCTCTCCCAAGTAAAGGAACTCACCAATGCGTAAAAATATGATTTTCGCGTCACTTGCCACAGGCGCACTCCTCATGAGCAGCGGCGCTCTAAGCAACGCCGCTGAGGCAGGAGGTGACACCGGCGCTGTCCAGTTCGCCCCGTTAGACTTGGTGGACACTGTGACCGTTAACGAAACGGCGAGGAAGATGCTGCCCGCATCCATCAGAGAGGCGGGAGTGTTGAAAGTAGGCGGCGAGACCAGTCTTCCACCCTACCTGTTTCTTGATAACGGCAAGCTCACTGGGATCGAGGCCAATATGATGTTGGCCCTTGGGAAGGCTCTCGGCATCAAGATTGAGGTCACCAATACGAAGTTCGCTGCGATGGTCGCCGGCCTCGTTTCGAAGCGATTCGATGTGGCCATGAGCGACTTCTCTGACACGCTCGAGCGACAAAAGCAGGTCACCTTCATCGACTACACACGGGCTGGTCAGATCCTTGTGGTTGCGAAGGGCAATCCCAAGGGCATCCACGCGCTCACCGACCTCTGCGGCAAGTCGGCGGCGGGACCCGCTGGCAGCCTATCGGTCGCCCTCGCCGTTGAGCAGTCGAAGAAGTGCACCGACGAAGGCAAGCCCGCGGTCGATGTTCAGCAATATCCGACCGGCGCCGAGACTCAACTCGCCCTTCAAAATGGACGCGCTGACGCGATGGCGATCGACTACGCAATCGGAAGCTACAACGTGCAGCAGGTCCCTGACAAGATCGAATCAGTAGGAAAACCGTTCTCTCTTGGATATCACGGTGCAGCCGTTCCGCGCAACGATAAACAGTTGCAGGCAGCGCTGGAGGCTGGCCTCAATGGACTGATCTCCAATGGCGTTTATCTCAAGATCCTCAACAAGTGGAAAGTGCCGCAGATGGCCATGGACAAGGCACTGATCAACGGGACCACCGAATGACCTCTCTCGGGGCGGCAGATCTGTCGCCTGATCGCTTCCCGCTCAAGCTCGCTCCCCAGCGACATTACGTCCAGGTCGTTGCTGCCGTAGTCGTGTTGTTGCTCGCATTTTTGCTCGCGCGATCGCTGGCATTGAACGACAACATGCAGTGGGGAATGGTGTGGAAGTACTTGGGGAACACTCAGGTCCGCCAGGGCATCGTCACGACGATCGGCCTGACTGTGCTCTGCATGGTAATGGGCACAATTCTGGCCACCATCCTCGCGGTGATGCGGCTCTCGAACAACCGAGTGCTCTCGACGGTCTCATTTGCCTACACGTGGGTCTTCCGCGGCACGCCACTCTTGGTGCAGCTCATCTTTTGGTACAACCTGGCCGCCCTTTTCCCGGTGCTGTCCATCGGTATTCCATTCACGGACATTCACGCAGGCGTATCTACCAACACGGTCATCACGCCATTTATTGCCGCTGTGCTCGGATTCACGTTGAACGAGGCCGCGTACATGTCGGAGATCGTTCGTGCTGGTATTCAGTCGGTGAACATCGGCCAGCGCGAGGCGGCACTCTCCACCGGGATGACCGAGGGACAGAGCATGACGCACATCGTGCTGCCGCAGGCTCTTCGCGTAATAGTTCCACCGACTGCGAATCAGGCGATCAACCTTCTCAAAGCGACATCCCTCGTAGCGTTTATCGCAGGAGATGACCTTCTTTCGGCCGTTCAGAACATTTACGCGGTCAACTTCGCCGTCATCCCGCTTCTCGTAGTTGCCAGCATCTGGTACTTGATCATCGTCTCAGTTGCGAGCGTCGGCCAATACTACTTGGAGCACCGTGTCGGTCGCGGGGTTACGAATTTCAACCCGGCCGCCATGACAGACCAGATCACTTTAGCGAAAGCCGCTCCTGGCCAGCCTAGTCGAGGAAGTCCTGCGTGATGGGCGAGGGCAGCTCGAACGGAACCCATGATCCAGCGATTGCGCTCGCCGGTTCAAACATCCATCCCATGGTTGAGATCCGCGACCTGCACAAGTCATTAGGGAAGGTAGAGGTGCTACGGGGCATTAACCTCGCAGTGCAGCCAGGCTCGGTGACCTCGATTCTTGGACCGTCCGGCTCCGGAAAATCGACAATGCTGCGCTGTATCAACCATTTGGAAAAACCCACCGCAGGTGCGGTGATCGTCGACGGCGAGTATGTCGGCTACGTGCGGCGGGGCGACACTCTCTTTGAGGTGTCTGGGCACGCTCTGGCCAAACAGCGCGCGGAAATTGGCATGGTCTTTCAGCGCTTCGATCTTTATGCGCATAAGACTGCGCTGGAGAACATTATCGAGGGTCCCATTCGGGTGCAGAAGAAACCGAGGGCGGTCGCGATGGAAGAAGCCGGGGAATTGCTTGCGCGGGTCGGGCTGAAAGATCGTGCCCGTGCCTATCCTGCACAACTGTCCGGCGGCCAGCAGCAGCGCGTTGCAATCGCACGCGCACTCGCGATGCGGCCGAAGGTGATGCTGTTTGACGAACCGACTTCTGCGCTGGATCCCGAATTGGTTGGTGAGGTACTGGCAGTCATGAAGGAGGTTGCGGCAAGTGGTATGACGATGCTGGTGGTCACCCATGAGATCGCGTTTGCCCGTGAGGTGTCGAATGACGTCATCTTCATGGCCGATGGGGTAGTGGTTGAACAGGGAGACCCCGACGAGGTGCTTCGCAACCCGCAGCATCCCCGTACGCAGGATTTCCTTGCGAGAGTGCTTTAGGAAGACTTAAGAATGAACGTCCCATCGAACGCGGTACGCAGAGTGACGAATGTCTCTTTGCGCAACATGCTGCGTGCGACCGTGCCCGATACGGTGTCTCTCGCAATTGGAGAGCCCAGCTTCGACACCCCAGAAGTGATCCGCGAGGCGATGGTGCGTGCGCTAGCGGCAGGGGAGACGCACTACAGCGATCCGCTGGGGCTTGTGGCATTGCGGCAAGCCATCGCGACCGACGAACAGCGGCCTCGTAGAACCCTCTCTACTAAAGAAGTGCTGATCACGCACGGCGGATCGGCAGGGCTCGCGGCGATTATTCTGGGGACCGTGAACCCAGGTGACATCGTCGCCATCGAGGATCCCACGTACTCCCTGTACGCCGACCTTGTTGCAATGGCCGGCGGTCAAATCGCTACGTTTCAGCGTGGCGTCGATGGGATGCTTGAAACGTCATCAGTTTCGGCGGCCGCTCGGGACGCGGCGCTCGTCATCGTGTGCCAGCCATCCAATCCGACGGGTGCTATCCTGTCACGAACCGATTGGGAGTTTCTCGAACAGGCAACACGCGAGCGGAACACTCCGATTGTCTCGGACGAAGCGTATTCAAACCTGATCTACGACGATCGTAAATTCGTGTCGGTTCTTGATGTGCCCGGACTTGAATCACGAGGCGTCCTTTGTCAGACGTTCTCGAAAAAGTTTGCTATGACCGGGTGGCGGATAGGGTACTTGATCGGAGCGGAGAAGCTCGTCGCCGCGGCGTACATCGCGCACCGCACCTTCAACGGGGCGGTTAACACCGCCGTGCAGCACGCCGCTATCGCCGCAATTGCCCAGGCACAACCCGCCGCGGCAGGCATGCGTGATGTTTATACGCAGCGACGAAGTGAGATGGCCAACGCACTGGCGTCCGTGAAGGGTCTTAAGGCGGTGCTCCCGGCTGGGGCGTTCTA
>JBDTIO010000644.1:0-2869 GCA_039936375.1 Caldimonas sp.
GCCGGCGACAAGGTTGGCTTTTCGGATCTGGGGCCGGAGGTCGCCATCGGTGCTCCCGGCGGTAACTGCATCAACACGTCTTCTACGCAGCCTTGCCTGTATCCGATGCTGACCCTGGCCAACTCCGGCACGACGACGCCAACCGTCGGTGCAGTGGGCGGCATCTACACCGACAGCTTCAACGCTTCGCTCGGTACCAGCTTTTCGACACCACTGGTCTCTGGCGTGGTTGCTCTGATGATGTCGGTGCAGCCCAGCCTGACGCCGGCTCAGGTGTTGGCGAAGCTGAAGTCCAGTGCGCGACCGTTCCCGACGACAGGCGGCTCGGCCACGCCGACGCAGGCGCAGTGCGTCGCGCCCTCGGCAGCGAATTCCTCGGAGCAGGGCGAGTGCTATTGCGTGGTCGGCCTTTGCGGCGCCGGCATGCTCGACGCGCACGCCGCCGTGCTGGCAGCGCTCGGCGTGCAGGCGGCGATCACCGACTCGACGACGACACCCACGGCCGGCTCACCGGTGATCCTGACGTCGACATCCACCGTCGGCAGCGGCGGCTCGATCAGCAAGTACGTCTGGGCCGTGACCAGTGCCGGCACGACCGGAGTGACGATCAGCGCCGGCCAGGGCGCGCCGACGGTGACCTTGCTGCCCACTGCCGCAGGTACGTTCAGTGTCAGCCTGACGATTACCGACGCGTTCGGCAACACCTCGACGGCGAGTTCGACGGTCAGCGTCACTGGTTCTACGACGGTCACCCCTCCCGGTGGTTCGTCATCGCGCGGAGGGGGTGCAATCGGCGTCGGATGGCTGATGCTGCTTCTCGCCGCGGTTCTGGCGCTGACGGTTGAAGAGCGAGGCCAGCGGCGCCGCGTCATGCTCAACGCTCAGGGTCTGGCGGCTTCGCGCAGGCGCTGAAACTGCGCCCCGACGCATCGAGCTTCAGCGCGACGAGTCGTGTCGCGGTCGTGGCATCCGCGTTGGCGACGCGATAGGTATGCGTGACGACGGGGGTGCCGCCGATCACGGTCTCCGCGCGCTCGTCGGTCCAGCCGGCCGAGCCCAGGACGATCCGCAGGATCGCCTCGGCGGCGGCGGCGTCGGCGGCGGCGATCGGCCCGGCCTCGAAGCAACCACTGCGGGCGACGGCGCTGGCTGCGGAAGACGAGGCCATCGGCGTCAGCACGATGGTGCCCGGACGCACCTGGTTGGCAACGCGCTCGGGCTCGCGGTCGCCGATCGAGCTGAGACCGAACATGCCGTCGAACCAGCCGCGCGTGAAGCCGAAGAAAAGCAGATTGGCGACGAGAAGAACGACGGCGACGATTCTCAGCACGGCGCCCTCGACTTTTCCGGCGTTGCCGGTGCCTGACCATCGGCGAGGCGCACGCTGACTTCGCCGCTGCTGACGGCCTCGACGCCTCGGGGTGTATGAACCAGGAGTTCGCCGAGGGGCGAGACGCCGTCGGCAACGCCGTCGAGACTTTGTGCGTTGCCCTGACCCGTGCATCGGACCGTCCGGCCGCGCAGCAGATCGCGGGCAGCGAAGCGCGCCTCGAAGGCACCGAACCCGGCGTCTTCGAAGCGGGCCAGCGCATCCATGAGGGCTGGCACGATCCGCTCGAGAGCCCGCGCCGGCGTGGCACCAGCATCCAGCTGACCCAACCAGGCCACGCCGCTCGACGCTTCGGCAACCCGCTGCTCGAGCACATTGATGCCCACGCCGATCACCGCCAGGCGGCCGCCATCGATCGGCGCCGTCTCGATCAGGATCCCGCCGAGCTTGCTGCCTTCTCCAGAGGAGCCGACGAGCCAGAGATCGTTCGGCCACTTGATGGCGACGCGTCGGTGCGTCGCCTGAGCCGGGTCGAGCGCCTCGGCGATGGCGCAGCCGATGGCCAGCGACAGGCCCGAGAGGTCCGCGGCCCGCAGCGGCCATGCGAGAGAGAAGGTGAGCGAGGCGCCCGGCGTGGCCTGCCAGTTGCGGCCGCGCCGACCGCGCCCGGCGGTCTGCCGTTCGGCGACGAGCAGGCAGGGTCGATCCCATTTCTTCGCGGCCGGATCGCGCGTGCGATCGAGCAGA
The DNA here is from genome assembly GCA_039936375.1 of Caldimonas sp. Lineage (GTDB taxonomy): Bacteria > Pseudomonadota > Gammaproteobacteria > Burkholderiales > Burkholderiaceae_C > Schlegelella_A. Next base: position 2,078 of record JBDTIO010000644.1, read on the forward strand.
TCGGCGTTGGTCGAACCGGTTTCGGCGACGTATTCGATGTCGAGCACCCCGGCCCGCCCACCGAGCGCGGAGTTCACCGCTTCGGCGAAAGCATCGTGCCGCGACACTTCGGGCTGCCGCAACGGCATTCGTATTCTTTCTTGACCTTCGCCGTGTGCCGCCCCTCGAGAACGAGGCCGTAGTCGTAGTTCAGCTCTTCGCCCGGCACGATGTCGCGCAGCGCCTTGATGAAAACGCGGCCCGCTTCCTCGTCCTCATCGGCCTCGCAATTCGGCTCGCAGGCGTGGTTGATCCATTTCGCCGGGCCGCCGTGCAGGCCATCGATGACGCGCTTGTCATCGATGTGGAAGTAGAACGTGTGGTTCGGCTCGTCGGGGTTGTGCGGGTGACGGCGCTGGGCCTGCTTCCACGTGATGATCGGCCCCGTGTACTCGACGACGCGCTTGCCCTCGGCGATCGGCGCGGCCGCGAACACGCCGGTGCCGTGAACGCCGGAGGCGCGAACTTCGATGGCCTTGGGTTTGCGGGGAGCCGGCTTCGATTCGGCAGGCTTCGGCAGGGTCTTTCGCGCCATCGATTTCTTTGGGTACATTGAATTCATGGGTGCGCGCGCGTGTGTGCGTGCGCGCGAGGAGCCCGGATTGTATTGATGCGGCATGAGCCGCACGCGAAAGACATGCCAAGAGAATGACCAAGTCCCTCATCATTGCCGAGAAGCCTTCCGTCGCGCAGGACATCGTCCGCGCGCTCACGCCCACTGCGGGCAAGTTCGAAAAGCACGACGAGTATTTC
>JBDTIO010000645.1:0-19674 GCA_039936375.1 Caldimonas sp.
CTGCGCTCGTTCTGCGCTGCGAGCGCGTCCGGAACATTGCGCTTCATCTTCTCGTAGATCGCACTGACGGTCGTGCCGGTGGGAAAGCGGTACTGGCCGGCCACCTTGGCGGCTGATTCGTCGGCCACGTCGGTCGGATCGAACGCGCCGAGGTCGCTGGTCCGATTGACGGCCCGATGCAACTCGTAGGCGGCGCTGACGTACAGGCCTCCGATGCGATAGGTGCCGTCGATGCTGTACGCGGTGCCGTAGGTCCCGTCGTTGCACGCCACCGACGTGCCGCCGCTCCCCGGCACGTTGCCACGGCGCAATCCACTTCGCCGGCCGACAGGTTGCTGCTGTCGGTGGCGCGGTTTTGCCCCGGAGCGATGGGCGCATTGACGTTGAATCCGCTCCAGCGAGGCGACTCGTACCAGATCGCATGATCGAACCGGGTGCCGAACTCGACCCGGTTGTCGCCTCCCGAGTTGCCCAAGATCACGGAGTAGTCGCCCCACATGCCGGAGAACGGATTGAGCGCGGACGTGGACGTTTTGTAAGGTGCATCGGTCTTGCCGATCTTCACCGCTCCCCATGCCGGCGCGGCCAGGCCGATGTAGCTGTTGCGCGAGGTCAGGCCGCCCTTGACGACGGCGCTGGTGTTGCTGTTGCTGGCGCCCGAGCCCGACGCCGCCGACTCGTCGATCTGCGTTTCGAGCTGATAGACGAAGCGGCCGGAAAGCTGCCGAGCGACTGGAAGCCTCTGACACCGACATAGGAGAGTTGGTCGAGATATCGGGCATCCAGCCGGTACGGCCGACCGGCGTCGTCGGTGGACTGGCCGCCGTCTTGCCGCCGATTCCCTTGGTCGCATTGTCCAGCGCGATGAGAGCTTCAACTGCAAGCTCCGCGACGAGTGCCTGAGCGTCGAGTGATTCCGCGCGCGCAGAGGCCAAGATCGTCATCGAAACATGGCGACTTCACTTCAACGCCGTCCAGCCTCACAGCAGCCTGAACTACTTGACGCCTTGGAGTTCGAGCAGCAGCAGCACCCCGTCCCCGACCGAGCCGTCTTCCAGAAATGTCTGGCCGACTGACCGGGGGCAGGTCAAGGGCACTAACCCGTCGTGCCGAACGCCCGTCCATGTTGCCGCTTACGGGAAAACGAGCATCGCTGTTTCCCGGTATGTTGACGCAGGTCAAGACCGCGAAAGCGAAAGCGCCAGACATTCACTTTTCAATCGCGAATCGACTTCGATGGCCCATGCGGTCTCGCAAAACTGCTTGGTGCGAGCGCCGTGATTTGCAAACCGCCGACCTGGACCACGCATCTGACTTCCGACTTGCCATCGAACACAAAGGGACGACATGATTCTTCAGTCGGTGCCATCTCAGGCGCGTCGGGAGTATTCAGGGCACACGAAGCCGGCTGGTCTGGCGGCCAAGCTGATCCTGAGACCGATGCGGAGGCGCTACATCGATGACGCCAACGCGCGAGCCGATTCGGTCGCGATGGACGGCTCGAGCCGAATGGAAAGGAATCCTTTAGACACTATCCCATGACGGTCCGTGTCGGCGCGGGACGCGCAGGACAGGGCACGACGACAAGAATCACATCATCCACCATCGAAGAGGAGACCGCTTCGTGAGAATCCAAGATAAGCCGCTCATTTCGGCCATTGTCGGTGCTGCGTGCTGGGCATTAGCGGCAACGGCCGGCGCCGCTGAATACCATCTCGTCAAGACGATCCAGGTGCCTGGACATCCGATCGCGGTGGTCGATTTCAGCACTCTCGACCAGGAAAACGGTGAGATGTACGTATCGGACCGCTCCAACCGCAGCATCGACGTCTTCGACACCAACACCGACACCTATGTGCGGCGTTTTGGCGGCTTTCGCGGTGTCTACAACCAGGTCGAAACCTCGGGCCCGAACATCGGTATCCGCGAGGGCGACGTGATCTGGGTGAGCGATTCCCCGAGCAACGTCAAGGCGCTCGAGATCGAGAGCGGCAAGATTCTCGACACCATCGACTGCGGCGGTGGCAACTTCCGCATCGACGGCGCGGCCTTGGATCCGAAGGACCACATCCTGATGGCCGAGTCGGCGGATACGGCGGTTCCGTATCTTTGCTGGATCAACACGAAGACGCGCAAGCTCATCGGCAAGTCGGAGCCGCTGCATGAAGCGACGGCGGGGCTCGAGGGTTCGACCTGGGACGAGCGAACCGATACGTTCTATCTGGCCGTGCCGGAGATAGAGCACGGCCCGGGCGCGATCTACCAGATCAACCCGACGACGCGGGCTGTGATCAAGAAATACATGCTACCCCCCGGCGATGCATGCGAGGCGGGCGGAATCTCACTGAACAAGGAACAGGACGAGATTCTGATCGGCTGCGACGGCAAGGACTACACCGATATCCTCAACCTCAAAGACGGAAGCGTCACGCAGACAGGCTTCCTGGGCGGCACCGACCAGACGGCCTACGACCCGGTCAGACACAAGTATTTCCTCGGCTCGCGGCGCGGATCCAAGGGCTCCGTCCTCGGCGTGATCGACGCCCTGACTCACAAGTTGGAGGGCTTTCCCCAGACCGCCAAGAAGAGCCACGCGGTGGCCGTGAACCACCGTACTGGCGAGGTCTTCGTGCCGATGGGCCCCAACGCTGATCCATTCGACAACGACCCCGGGAAAGGTCTGGCGTGCACGCACGGCTGCATCGGCGTGTTCGCACCTTGATCGCGAGCGGCTGGAACCGCATCCGGCCGCCGACTTCCGGCGAGCCCGACATTCATCCTTCGATCGCAGTCCAATTGAGAGGTAGATCGTGAACAAGAAACACAAGCTGACCCGACTCGCACTGTGCCTGTCTGCCGCAATTTCCATGATGATCTCGCTGCCCGCGGCGGCGCAGCAGCAGCCCGATGTTCAAGCGCAGATCCGGGCGCTGCAGAAGCAGCTTCAAGACCTGCAGGCGCAGGTCAACAATGCCCAGGCGTCAGCCGACACCATTGAAAAGACCGGCGGCGCGGTCAACAAGGACCACCCTGGGTTCTGGCGGCTGCCCGGCACCGACACCTGGATGGGAATCGGCGGCCACGTCAAGGCCGACTTCATCTACGACAGCAAGGAATCGGTCGGGCCGCAGACCGACTTCTCGGCGATTCCCATGAATGGCGCCCCCGGCACCGATCGCAAGAACACCTTCTCGGGCACCAATGCCAAGCAGACCGAGATCGACATCGAGACCCACACTCCGACGGACTACGGCGACCTCGCTTCGCGCGTCGAAACCGACTTCTATCTGTCGACGCAGGGCAATCCGAACATCTCCAACTCGTATGCCCTGCGCCTGCGCAACGCCTACTTCTCTCTCGGGCCGCTCCTTGCGGGGCAGTGGTGGACGGCATTTCAGGACCAGGCCGCGGGCCCGAACCTTCTCGATTTCAACGGACCTGCGGGCCAGGTGTTCGTTCGCCAACCGCAGATTCGCTATACCCACGTCGTTCCCGGCGAGGGTACAGCGCAGAACCAGTACATCTTCTCGGTCGAGAACTCCAGCCCCGACTACTTCAGTCCGGGCGGCCTCTACAACGGCAACGTCAACAACGTCAACCAGGATGGGCAGACGGCCGACCCCGCGGGTTGCACCCTCGGTCGGGTGACGCCGTGCTCGAACGGCCCGAGCCAGCTGTCCAAGTACCCCGACTTCGTTACTCGCTGGGAAAACGACGGCGACTACGGCCACGTTTCGCTGCAGGCGATGGCGCGCGACATTTCCGTCGACACCGGCGTGATTGGCGTGCCGGCAGGTCAGGTGGTGAAAACCAGCAAGTGGGGCTACGGCCTGGGAGTGTCCGGCCAGTTCAACATGAATACGGTGGTTCCGAGGCTCGGCGGCGACAACATCTTGTGGTCGTTTCAGGGTGGCCCCGGCATCGGCCGGTACCTTCAGGATCTCTTGTTCAACGGCGCCATCCTCAACGACACGACGCATAACCTGGACGTCGTCACTTCGCTCGGCGGCTTCGTCGCCTACGAGCACTTCTGGAGCGATCGCTGGGAATCCAACGTCTCGTTCGGCTGGGAAGAGTCGAAGTTGAAAGACATCGATCAGTTGATCGCTGACGGCGTTCAGTTGACCAGCAGATCGATATCGGGGCACGTGAACCTGATCGTCCATCCCTACCCCAACGTGACGCTGGGGGCGGAGGCCATTGTCGGCAGGCGTTATGTAAAGGGCTTCATACCCGTCGGTCAGGAGGCCCACGGCGATCTGACGCGCTACCAGGTGACCGCAGCCTATCAGTTCTGACGGCGGCAGCCAGCGGGTCTTCTGTGCTTCGAATGCAATAGTCTCCTTCGAAACCGAGGCCGCCGGGCGGTCTCATCGCAAAAACGGGGCAGTCGATCGCCCCCTTTTTTTGGCATCTAATCCTCTGCGCTAGATCTCTCACACCGACGGATTTATGCCACTTCACCACCAACCCGGCTTGGTCCCCATCGAGCGCGATATCGCGATGTCGAGCCCGCGCGCAGATGCACGGGTTGGCTCCCGCGCATCTGCCGAACGGGAGCACCTCGTGAGAGGCGGCTTTCTTGCCGCGGCTGTCTTGACGACGGCGCTCGCCGGTTGCGCGACGTACCAGCCGAAGCCGCTCGATCTGCACCCGAAGATGCTGGACACCGTTCCGCATCTCACCATCGACACCAGCAGGCTGCCGTTGCCGGAGATGCGCACACATCGGTTCGACCCCGCCGATGGTCTCGACATGACCGACGTGGCCATCCTGGCGGTGGTCAACAACCCGGATCTGAAGATCGCTCGCGACGACGCCAAGATCTCCTATGCGCAGGCCTTTGCCGCAGGTCTGTTGCCGGAGCCCCAGCTGTCGAGCGAGGTCGACGTCCCCGGCCCGCGGGTGCCGGGCTCCGAAACGCGGGCCTTCAATTTCGGCTTGAGTTGGGACATCGGCTCGCTGCGCTATCACTCGAGGCAGCGCAACGCCGCCGAGCTCGCCGCAAAGCAGACCGACCTCAACCTCTTGTGGCAGGAGTGGCAGGTTGTGGCGCAGGCACGCGTCCTGTTCGCCCAGAACGTCGCCGACCAAGACCTGCTGAAGTTGCAGACGCGTGGCCTCGGCCTGCTGCAGTCTCGTTTCGAACACACGCAGGCTGCGCTCGCCAACGGCCTGACCACCGCCGACGTGGCGATGACCGACCTGACGGCGCTCGCAAACCTGCAGTCCCAGATTCACACGCTCGAGCTCGACCTCAATGCCAAGCACTCGCAGCTTGCGGCGCTGCTCGACCTGAACCCGACGGTCGAGCTCAACCTGGTCGGACCGCCGCAATTGCCCGCTCTCGACGATGCGAAGGTCCGACGAATCCTGCCTGACCTGGCCAAGCGCAGGCCGGATCTGCTCGCCCTGCAGGCAGGCTACGAGAGCCAGGACGAGAGCTACCGGGTGGCGATCCTGCAGCAGTTTCCCGACATCACGATCGGTCTCAACCGGCAGCGAGACTCGAGCAATGTGTACAGCACGGGCTTCGTCTTCAACTTCGCCCTGCCCATCAACGGCAACCGCGGCAATATCGCCGTTGCCTCGGCGACGCGGCAGAAGCTCTACGACAGCTTCGAGGCCCGCTCGCGCGCAGCCGACCGCGAGATCAGCGCCGTGCTGCGCGATGAGCCGCTCCTGCAGAGGCAGCTGGCGGAGGGGCAGCGGGCTCTCGCGGCCCTGCAGGATGCTGCGGCCAACGCCCAGACGGCGTATGAGGCCGGCAACCTCGATGAGCTTGCTTTCCTGTCGATCCAGTCAGGTGTGCTGGCCAAGCAGGTCGAGATCGTCAATCTCAGGGAGTTGATTTTGGAACGACACATCGCCTTGCAGACGCTGATCGGCAGTGATCTGCCCGTCAAGACTGTTGCGCAGGACTAAGGACACGCCATGAAGACGATCCGGGCGTTGCCCATCATTGCCGCGTCCGTGATGTGCTGGGTCGGGCTGGGCCCGCTGTACGCCGCCGCTGACGAGGACAGTGGCGACAAGGTCGATTCGACCGTCTTCGTCAAAACCATGAAGCCGGAGCGCAAGGAGCTGCCCCGGCAGATGACGGCCTACGGCACCGTCATGCCCGATATCCGCAGCACGGTCCACATCGTCCTGCCGCGCGCGGGCCAGGTCACGAAGCTGGCAGTGAGCCCGGGCGAGGAGGTTCGCAGGGGCCAAAAGCTCTTCGAGTTCACGACTGCCTCGGCGGCCGTGCTTGCCTATCAGCAGGCGACAACGTCGCTGACCTATGCCCGGTCCGATCTTGCGCGGGTGCAGGAGCTGGCGAAAGAGAAGATGGTGACCAAGAGCCAGGTTGCTGCTGCCGAAAAGGCCGTGGCCGACGCCCAGCAGGCCCTGCAGGCCGAGCAGAAGACGGGCGCCGGGAATGCAGCGCAGTGGGTCACGTCGCCGGCGGATGCCGTGGTGACGCAGATCACGGCGATTGTCGGAGAGCGGGTCGATCGCGGCGGCGGCATCCTGCAGCTTACCGAGCGCGGCTCGGTCCAGGTTCATCTGGGCATCGAGCCGGAGCGACTGGCGGACGTGCACGTCGGAATGCCCGTGTCCTTGAGTTCGGTGTTCGGTCAAGCACGACCAGTCCCCGGCCGGCTCGACGAGTTGCACGGGATCATCGACCCGCAGACTCGGCTTGTCGACGCCATCGTGCGGCTCAGCGGAACCGCCGCCACCACCCTGCTTCCGGGCATGCAGGTCAAGGGAGTCATCACCACTTCCACCGTCAAGAGCTGGGTCGTGCCGCGACAAGCCGTCCTGTCCGACGAAGCCGGTCCGTACGTCTTTCAGATCAAGGACGGCAAGGCGGTCCGCGTCAACGTCAAGACGGTGCTCGATTCCGGCGACACGTACGGCATCGAGGGGCCGCTCGATCCCGCGGCCGAGCTCGTGACCATGGGCAACTACGGTCTCAATGCGGGCCAAGCCGTGCGCAAGACGGAAATCGGCACCCCGGCGCCGGCCGGAAAGTAGGGACCTCATGACTCTCACTCAATGGCTGCAGGAGCACCGCCGCTCACTGCTCTTTCTCCTCGCCATCCTCGCGGCCGCCGGCGTCATCGGCGGATTCCAGCTCCCGGTCACGCTCTTTCCCGACGTCAGTTTCCCACGCGTGGCGGTGGAGCTGGATTCAGGCGACCGCACCGCCGATCAGATGGTGATGCTGGTGACTCGGCCGGTGGAAGAGGCGATTCGAAGAGTCCCGGGCGTCGTCAACGTGACTTCGACCTCCAGCCGCGGCAGCGCCGAGATCAAGGTGGACTTCGGGTGGGGCCGGGACATGGTCGCGGCCTCTCTGGAGGTCAACTCGGCGGTGACACAGATGTTGCCGACGCTGCCCCAGGGAACCCTTGTCGAAACGAAGCGAATGGACCCGACGGTTGACCCTGTCATCTCGTACAGCCTTTCGTCGGACAAGCTCTCGCTGACGCAGCTCTATGACGTCGCCGAGTACCAGCTTCGTCCTCTGCTTTCCTCGGTCAAGGGGGTCGCCAAGATCGCCGTCACCGGCGGCGCTCCGGAGGAGTACCGGGTGACGGTGAACGCGGACCGTCTCGCCGCCTACGGGCTGACGTTGACCGACGTATCGAATGCCTTGGCGCAAGGCAATGTCGAGCAGGCCGTGGGCCATATGGAGGACCACTACCAGTTCTATCTGGTGGTATCGGACAGCCGCTATAAGACATTTGCGCAGATCTCCAACACGGTGTTGCGGTCCGGACCGAACGGTCTTGTCCGTCTCGCCGATGTAGCGCAGGTCACCGATTCGACCGTGCCGCAGTGGATCCGTGTCACCGCGGATGGCCACGACGCGGTTCTGTTCGATGTCTTTCAGCAGCCCGACGGCAACAGCGTGCAGATCGCTCGGGATATCAAGGCGAAACTGAAGGCCTTCAGCTCCGTCTTGCCAGCGGGTGTCAAAGTTGCCATCTGGTACGACCAGAGCGTTCTCGTCACCGAATCGGCGAAAAGCGTGCGCGATGCCATTCTCATCGGCATCGTTCTGGCGGCGATCGTTCTCTTCGTCTTCCTGCGAAACAGCAAGGTCACTGTGATATCGCTGCTGGTCGTGCCGACGGTCCTCGCGACCACGGTCGCCATGCTCGCCATTTTCGGCATGGGGTTCAACATCATGACCCTCGGCGGAATGGCCGCCGCGGTCGGTCTCATCATCGACGACGCCGTCGTCATGATCGAGCACATCATGCGGCGCCTGCGAGGCGCGCAAAGCCATCACGGCCGGGTCATGGCGGCGGCGGGAGAGTTCCTTCAGCCCCTCTTCGGGTCTTCGGCCGCGACCATCATCATCTTCTTTCCATTGGCCTTTCTGAGCGGCGTCACGGGGGCGTTCTTCAAGGCGCTGTCGCTGACGATGGCCAGTGCACTCATCATTTCGTTCATCGTTTCGCTGTTCGCCGTCCCGATTCTGGCCGACAAGTGGTTGAACGAAAAGGACGCGGAGCACGAGGACACGGGCCGGCTCACGCGCGCCTTTCATCGGCACTACGACGGACTGATGCGCCGGACCTTGAAGCAGCCGCTTCTGATCCTGCTCGGCGTGGTGCCGCTGTTGGTGCTCGGGTACCTGGCCTATCAACGCGTCGGCTCGGGCTTCATGCCGCACGAGGACGAGGGCGGCTTCGTACTCGACTATGTCGCGCCGCCCGGCACGTCGGTCACCGAGACCGATCGGCTGCTTCGCCTGCTGGAGAAGATCATCCAGGCCAATCCCAATGTCAGCACGTACTCGAGGCGGACCGGCGCTCAACTCGGCGGCGGCGTAACCGAAGTCTTCACCGGCGATTTCTTCATCCGCCTCAAGCCGTTCCCCCGCGATCCGATCGACGATGTGATGCTCGACATCGCCACCCAGGCCAAAGCCAACATCCCGGTCCTTGACATCGACACTGCCCAGCTCATGGAGGATCTGATCGGTGACCTCACGGAGGTTCCGCAGCCGATCCAGGTGAAGATCTTCGACGACAACGTGAGCCAGCTCACAGCGTCGGCCAACAAGGCGGCGGATGCGCTCAGGAAGATCAAGGGCGTGGTTGGCGTGAGCAGCGGCGTTCGGCCTGCCGGCAACGCCCTCAACATCCAGATCGATCGCGTCCAAGCCGCGGCGTTGGGGTTCAACGTCAATGATCTGACGATGCTGCTCGACGGCTACCTAGAGGGAACCGTCGCCACGCAAATCCAGAACGGTCCAAAGATGATCGGCGTTCGGGTCTGGACCGCCTCCGACGTCCGCTCCAACATCTCCAAGCTCGAGCAGCTGCTGCTGCGCGCGCCGTCGGGCCGGCTGTTTCCGCTGAGCGATGTAGGCAAGGTGGTGGTCGAATACGGACAGCCCGAAATCACGCGCGAGAACCTGAAGCGGATGGCCTCCGTGACGGCCCGCATCGAGGGTCGGGATCTGGGCTCGACCTCGCAGGATGTGAAGGCGGCGATGGATCGGCCCGGAATGCTTCCGGCCGGTGCTTACTACACGATGGGCGGCTTGTACGAGCAGCAGCAGTTGGCCTTCAAGGGCTTGGCGCTGGTCTTCGCCGGGGCCGTGGCGCTCGTCTTTCTTCTGTTGCTCTATCTCTACGAGCGCTTCCTGATCGCCATCTCGATCATGATCATTCCGCTCATCGCCATGTCCGCCGTCTTCATCGGCCTCTATCTGACCAGCACCGAGCTGAACATCACTGCGATCATGGGCATGACGATGATCGTCGGCATGGTGACCGAGATCGCCATATTTTACTTTTCCGAGTACAGGGACCTCGTGCAGGAGATGGGCCACACGGAGGCGCTGATCGCCGCCGGAAAAAACCGGATGCGTCCCATCACCATGACGACTCTTGCCGCCATCCTAACCCTCCTGCCGCTGGCGTTCGCGATCGGCCAAGGATCCCAGATGCAGCAACCGCTGGCCATCGCGATCATCTCAGGGCTCATCGTGGCATTGCCGCTGGTGCTCCTCGTCATGCCTGTCGTCTTCAACCTGTTTGGCAAAAGGGATCAGCCCGCCCGATTGCCCGACAATCCCTCCGCGTAGCCGCGGGCATGCTCATCACCGCGCCAACCTGGGTCAACATCATGGGAATCACGCCGACCGCCGCCGCAGCCGCTTCGCTGATGCTCCTTTCCGCGTGCGCCGGCGGAGACCTTCGGAACGAATCGTCGGCGCCGACGCAGTGGAAGGAAGTGACCCGGATGCAAAATGGGACCTTCATAACCTACAGGGTGCCGGTCAATCAACCGGTGCCGCCTGGGACGCAGGTTCGAAAGTTTGACGCGAGCGCGTCGAATTCATCGACGCCGGTTGCCGCGGCCGCTTCGCCCGCCGTGACACCGGTCGCCGGCGCGCCGGACCGTGTCCGACCTGCGGCGCCCCCTGCCGGCGATGCCGTCATTTCCAAGGACGCGGAGGGCGCGATGAGACGGGCCGAAACCATCGTCAAGAACTTGCGGACGCGAAGCGACGCTGCCTTGGCAGAGCTCGAGTTGGCACGGCAGGCGGCGGAGCGAGGCGACAGTGCGTCGGTCATGCGGCATTCTTCGGCGGCCACGCAGCTGACCCGGCCAGACGACTGACGCACCTCTCGGTCGGCGGCCCTCGCTTGAGAGCTGCGGTGCTAGTGCGGTGGGCTCGGACCTCGCTCCGTCATCGGCGCCTCGTGTGCCGGTTGGCGCAAGCGCAGTGCTCGTCTTTGGCCGCGGATTTGCGGTTCGTGCATAACCGATCCGTAATGCTTCCAATAAAATAGTTTAACTATCAACTATGTTTCGTGCGACCTACATTCTCCTGGCCGTTGCAATTTCGTGCACGGTGACGAGCAAGGAAAATGGGTCATGCTCAACTCTCCATCGGTCGAAGACCGCATTCTCGAACTAGACCGCAACGCCTATAACGCGGCCTTTCACGAACTGGGCTTCAGATGGCACTGGGATAGCGATACGTACGACTATCTCCTGAGCCGGAACCGCGATCCCGCAGAACAGATTCGCCATTATTTGCAAACCTCCCAGCCGCACCTTCTGACGGCCTACGAGGTGGTGTTTCTCGTTCAGCTCATTCGAGAGAAGCAGGTATCGCACCGGCGACGCCAGGCGGCTCGCGGCGATGCCGCAGCGGCGCACTTCGACTGGTCGCAGACACTCGGCGGCGAAATCGGCGCCTGAAGACAGCTCTCACCCTTCGGCGCGACTACCAGGCTTCTGAGAGAACAGACATGCAGCACCGCTGGGTTCGCTACGAATATGCCGGCGAGATCGGGTTCGGCCAGCTCGATGCCGACCGCATCTGCGTGCACGATGGCGACATGTTCGAGGCGCCGAAACCGACCGGCGCCGTGCTCGCCGTGGCCGGCGTCAAGCTGCTAACGCCTACCTCGCCGACCAAGGTCATCGCCATGTGGAACAACTTCCACGCGCTCGCTGCAAAGCTCAACCTGGCGGCGCCGGCCGAGCCACTCTACCTGTTGAAGGCGCCAAATTCCTATCTCGGCGCCAACGAGACCATTCGTAAGCCCCGGTGCAACAGCAAGGTGGCGTTCGAAGGCGAGCTCGGCATCGTCATCGGCAAGACCAGCACGGCTGTCCCGGAGGCAAGCGCGCTCGACCATGTGTTCGGATACACCTGCGCGAACGACGTAACGGTCTCGGAGATCCTCAATCGGGACGCGTCCTTCACGCAGTGGGATCGTGCCAAAGGCTTCGATACTTTCTGCCCGATGGGCCCAGCGGTCGCCACCGGTCTCGACCCGAAGTCGCTGACCGTGATGACGCGACTCAACGGCGAGATCCGGCAGAACTATTCGATCAGCGACATGCGCTTCTCGGTGCAACAGCTGGTGAGCCTCATCTCGTTCGACATGACGCTTCATCCAGGCGACGTAATCTTGTGCGGCACATCGGTTGGCGTCGGTTCAATGAAGCCAGGCAGTCTGATCGAAGTCGAGATCGGCGGTATCGGAAAGCTCAGCAATCCGTTTTACTAGTGTCGCGCCACACATCGAGGATTGGAGACACCATGAAGATAGCCGTGATCGGCGCAGGTGCCATTGGCGGGCTGGTGGGCACCAAGCTCGCGCTTGCCGGCGAGCAGGTGACCTTCCTCGTGCGAGGCGCGAATCTGGACGTGATTCGCCGTGACGGCTTCAGGCTCCTCGCAGTCGACGGCCACGAGCAAGTGGCCCGCACCGTGCGAGCCACTGACGACTATGAGCAAGCCGGCCCTCAGGACATCGTCATCCTGGCCATGAAGGCGCATCAGCTCGAGGCGGTGGCTGCCCAGGTGCCCAGGCTGTTCGACCGTGAGACGGTCGTCGTGACGATGCAGAACGGCATTCCTTACTGGTATTTCCACGAGAATGGCGGCGTCCTTGAAGGCACCACCGTGCGCAGCGTCGATCCCGAGGGTGTCATTGCCGCGAACATTCCACCGCGGCGTGTCGTCGGCTGCGTCGTCTACCCGGCATCTGAGCTGGTCGCGCCGGGGCTCGTCAGGCACATCGAAGGAGATCGCTTTCCGGTCGGCGAGTTGGACGGCTCGTTCAGCGAGCGTGCCGCGCGCATCTCGGCCTGCCTGTCGAATGCCGGCTTCAAGGCGCCGGTGCTGGATAACATCCGTGCCGAGATCTGGCTCAAGCTGTGGGGCAATCTGACCTTCAATCCCATCAGCAGCCTCTCGCACTCGACCCTGGTCGACATTTGCCAGTACCCTCCGTCGAGGGCTCTGGCTGCGGCGATGATGCGGGAGGCGGCGGCCGTCGCGCAGAAGCTCGGCGTTGAATTCCGCGTCTCGCTGGAGCAGCGAATCGCCGGCGCCGAGAAGATCGGCAAGCACAAGACCTCGATGCTGCAGGACGTCGAAGCAGGGCGCCCCCCCGAGATCGACGCCCTGGTCGGCGCGGTCGTCGAGCTTGCCCGACTGACCGAAACGCCGACGCCGCACATCGACACCGTGTACTCGTTGGTCAAGCTGCTCGCCCGCACGATGCACGATCAACGCGGGCACGTGCGCCTTCACGAGATGACCTGAGTGGTTCGCCATGAGACTCGCGCGAAGCGCCAAGATCGTCGCCACGCTCGTGGCCGGCGACATCCGACGAGGCCTCGATCCTGGCGGTGTTCGGGCGCGGCGTCGGCGTTTTCAAGCTCGACTTCAGTCATCGGCACGCAGGCCGACCATGCGCGCCGGCTGGAAATATTCCGCACGTTCGAAAACAAGTTGCACCGCGGTGTCCTTCTCGACCTGCAGGGGCCGAAGCTGCGGCTCGGCACATTCACGGGCGGTCGGGCGCAGTTGGAATCAGGTGCCTCGTTTCGCCTCGACATGAGCAAGACGATCGGCGATATCACCCCGGGCACCGCTCCGGCACGCGGAGATCTTCGCCGCGCTTCGAACAGCTACCGAACTGCTGCTCGACGACGGAAAGTTGCGCTTCAGGGTCGAGCGCCACGGTGTCAACTTCGCCGACACGACTGTCGTCGTCGTCGGCTCGATCCCGGGCCGAAAGGGCGCCAATGTTCCGAGCGTCGTCTTACCGATTTCGCCGCTCACGGCCAAGGATAGCGTTGGCCCGTTCTCAAGGTCACTCAGGGACGAGGTCGGGCCCGGCTGGGGACGCGGGTTTCGGATAGGCGACAGTTGCCTTCTCATACCGGCACTGACATTCGTGACTGAAGCCCCCTTGACGGCCCATGGCGAACACGACCTCAAATTCCGCCACTTGTAGCGCAGGGCCAGAAACTGAACGAATAGCCCGTCAGCAGATAAGAGTTGCAACTTGCGCGGGCCGCCGCGGCCTGGTGTCAGAACGATTTTTTCCATCCCGCCGTCATCCCATGCGGCAGGAGCCCGACGGTGATTGAGGAGGAACGAGAGTGGAGGTCGTAGCCGATGCCGCTACCGATGGCGAAGCTCGCCAGGACATCGGACTGCCAGTGGGCCATTTAAGTCTCCGAACAGTATTGAACGTCTCTCTGGACAACGGCTCGCGCCGGGGCTTAGAGCTCCATGGTGCGACCGAGCTTAGCTGGCCATCCTCAGGAAGAGCGCCGTTCCCACCAAGGGCCGTCGAAGCAGCCTTCCAGCCAGCCTATCAGCTTGGTGACCCTGGTGGGCACCAGCCGAGGCGATGGAAAGACGGCGTGAATCTCCTGCGATGGCAGCACCCAATCGACCAGCACGGCAGACACTTTCTTGTCTTCGATGGAGCCGTGCGCAACGTAGCGGGGAAGTACCGCCAGGCCCATGCCGGCGCGCGTCGCGGCGAGCAGCGCTGACAGATTGTTAGAGCGCAACGGCCCGTGCACCGGAACCTGCAACGACTCTCCGGCCGGGCCGACGAAGTGCCAGCGCTCGTCGCCTTGCACGGTGCTGTAGATCAGCGCCGCGTGCTCGCCGAGCTTATCCGGGTGAGCCGGCACGCCGCGCCGCGCCAGATAGTCAGGCGACGCGACCAGTACCCAGGGATTCGTGCCGAGGTGTTGCGCACCGAGCGACGAGTCGGCTAGCTGCCCCATGCGAATGGCCACGTCGACGCCCTGCTCCACCAGGTTGATGAAGCGGTCGCTGAAGCTCAGGTCGACCAGCAGGTCGGGATGCTCGCGCATGAAGCCGATGATCAGCGGAGCCAGGACGCGACGGCCGAAGCCGACCGAAGTGCTGATGCGCAGCCGACCGCGCACGCTCGATTGCTGCAGCGATGCGAGGCTATCCGCGTCGTCCAGTTCATGCAGGATCAACAGGCACCGCTCGTAGTAGAGCAAGCCGATCTCGGTGGGGGTCACGCCGCGCGTGCTGCGATGCAGCAGCCTGGCGCCCACGCGCTGTTCTAGAGCGGCAACGTGCTTGGTCGTGGTGGGCTGCGTGGCGCCGAGGCTGGCCGAGGCCTTGCTGAATGATCCCGTCTCGACGACCCGAACGAAGAGCCTAAGACCTTGCAGTCGATCCATCCGCAACTGTACGGCCGTCGCCGGCACATCGAGCGCCGGGCATTCCCGACCGGAATAGGTGATATCCGCCTGCTTGCCTTCGCAGCGACAGCCTTGGCGACGAAGATCCGTCAAAGAACCAGCCGTCAAGGAGACGAACATGGCCAAGATGAAGGCGGTGATGGCCGCCGTTCAGGTGATGGAAAAAGAGGGAGTGGCGCAGGCGTTCGGAATCCCGGGCGCGGCGATCAACCCGCTTTACGCGGCGCTACGCGAGCGCGGCAGCATCTCGCACATCCTGGCTCGCCACGTCGAGGCGGCCTCGCACATGGCCGAGGGCTACACGCGAGCCAAGGCGGGCAACATCGGCGTCTGCATCGGGACCTCCGGTCCCGCCGGCACCGACATGATCACCGGCCTTTATTCAGCGCAGGCCGACAGCATTCCAATCCTCTGCATCACCGGCCAGGCGCCGCGGGCGCGCCTCTACAAGGAAGACTTCCAGGCCGTCGACATCGAGTCCATCGCCAAGCCGGTGACCAAGTGGTCGGTCACAGTTCGTGAGCCGGCGCAGGTGCCGCGGACCTTTCAGCAAGCCTTCCATCTGATGCGCTCCGGCCGGCCGGGACCGGTGCTGATCGACCTTCCATTCGACGTGCAGATGGCCGAGATCGAGTTTGACATCGATACCTACGAGCCGCTGTCGGTCTACAAGCCGGTGGCGTCCCGGCGCCAGGTCGAGAAGGCGCTGGACATGCTGCTCACCGCCGACAAGCCGCTGATCGTTGCAGGCGGCGGGATCATCATCGCCGACGCCAGCGACCTGCTGGTCGAGTTCGCCGAACTCATCGGCGTGCCGGTCATCCCGACGCTGATGGGCTGGGGCGCGATTGCGGACGATCATCCTCTGATGGCCGGAATGTGCGGTCTGCAGACGAGCCATCGATACGGCAACGCGACGATGCTCGCGAGCGATTTCGTCCTCGGCATCGGCAACCGCTGGGCCAATCGCCATACCGGCTCGACCGACGTCTACTGCAAGGGTCGCAAATTCGTCCATGTCGACGTCGAGCCGACGCAGATCGGCCGGGTCTTCGCGCCCGACTACGGCATCGTCTCCGATGCCAAGGCGGCGCTGCAGCTCTTCGTCGAACTGGCGCGCGAACGCAAGGCCGCAAGCACGCTGCGCGACTACGGCGACTGGGCCACGCGCTGTGCCGAGAGGAAGCGCCTGATGCTGCGCAAGACGCACTTCGAAGAGACGCCGATCAAGCCGCTGCGCGTCTACGAGGAGATGAACAAGGCCTTCGGGCGCGACACGATCTACGTCAGCACCATCGGCCTCAGCCAGATCGCCGGCGCTCAGTTCCTCAATGTCTACGCGCCGCGGCAATGGATCAATTGCGGTCAGGCCGGCCCGCTCGGCTGGACTATTCCGGCCGCGCTCGGCGTCGTCGCGGCTGACCCGACCCGCACGGTGGTCGGCCTCTCCGGTGACTACGACTTTCAGTTCCTGATCGAGGAACTGGCGGTGGGCGCGCAGTTCCGGCTGCCGTACGTGCACGTCCTGGTCAACAACTCCTACCTCGGACTGATTCGCCAAGCGCAGCGCGGCTTCGACATGGACTACTGCGTACAGCTTGGGTTCGACAATGAGAACATGCCGCACAGCGCCGGCGAGGTTCGCGGCTACGGCGTCGACCATGTGGCGGTGGTCGAAGGCCTAGGCTGCAAGGCGATCCGGGTCAGCGATCCCGAGAAGATCGAAGAAGGATTGCGCACGGCGCAGGTCATGGCGGCGAGGCATCGCGTGCCGGTCGTTGTCGAGTGCGTGCTCGAGCGCGTGACGAACGTCGCGATGGGGACCGAGATCGACAAGATCAACGAGTTCGAGGCCATCGATTGCCGCCACCCGCTCGGCTGGCAAGGCCTCGAAACGGCCGGTTTGCTGGACTGAGGATCCGGCTGGCCCGAAGGAGGCTCCATGCCACGCTTCGCAGCCAATCTTTCGATGCTCTTCACGGAGAGCCCGTTTCTCGCGCGCTTCGAGCGCGCCGCCAAGGCCGGATTCGAGACTGTCGAGTTCGTCTCTCCCTAACCATCCGGTTGCCGAGATCAAGGCCCGACTCGATGCCACCGGGCTGCAACTCGTCCTGCACAACCTGCCGGCCGGCAACTGGGACGCCGGCGAGCGTGGCATTGCCTGCCTGCCTGCGCGCACGAGCGACTTCCGCAGCCGCGTGGCTCGCGCGATCGAATACGCATCGGCGCTCGGCGTGCCCAGCTCAGCTGCGTGGCCGGGAAGGTGCCGCCCGATGCCAGCGACGAGCTGATCCATGACACCTTCGTCGCCAACTTGCGCTTTACGCCCGCAAACTCGGCTTCATCGGACTCTTCCTCATGGGCTTCTCGCTGTCGAAGAGCCATCATCACAGGAACTATTGGTACGAAGAAACCGGGCAGGTCGCAGGTATTCAAGAATCGTGGAAATCAGCCGGCGACGACGAGATCGATCAACCAGGCGACGACCGCCTGATCCGGCTCGAAGTAGTGGGTATGAGCGCCCAGGCCGAGGCAAAGCTCGAACTCGCTCATCGCCTTCAGTGCCCGGGCGTCGGGTGGCATCGGCGAGAAGGGCGAATAGGCGCTGCCTCGGCCGAGAACGCTCGGATGCACGGTGTCGGACATAGGGTGGCCGAGCACGTCGCCGCCGCCCGGGCTGCTCCACAGCCATCGACCGACGTAGTCGCCGCTCGTATAGGCATTGGCCCAGCGATGCGCGCCGATGTCGGCGGCGAGCGGCCCGTTGCCGCCACCGTGTTGTCGCAGCACCCAGCCGTACAGGGAGGGAAAGCGGGCAGCGTAGAGCTGGCGCAGCGGGCAGCCGAGGGTGACGAGACGGATGTCGCAGCCATAGCGGCGGGTGAGTTGCCGGCAGCGATCGTGGTCCGCGCGCCGGGTGCCGCGTGGAGCGTCGGATAGGAAGCGCAGCAACTCGGCGCTGATCACGGTGCCCTGGCTGTGCGCGACGACGACGATTCGGTCGTAGCCCTGTTTGGACACGTGATCGAGCAGGGCGGCGTAGCGCGAGAAGATTCGAGCGCGCGGGATGCTTTTTCTCGGAAATTCGCGGAAGTGGTTGTCGACGTCGAGGGCGATGTCGAGTGGCGCGCGAAGGCCAGGCACGTATCGCGACAGGACGCCGCCGAACGCGCTTAGCAGCGCGCCGACGCCGGCCGCACTCAGCACCAGCGGCTTGAGCAGAACCTGCGACAGATAGGCGGAAAACTCGACGGCCCGGTCCCAGACGCTGGCCGCTTGAGCCGGCTTTGCATACAGGACCAACGCGACGGCCAGGGCGCCGAGGATGCTCAGTAGCACGATGGCCGAAACGGCGCCGCCGAGGCGCCGGTAGCCGGCCGTCAGCCAGCTGCCGAGGTCGCGCGTGGCGCTCTCGGCGGCTCGCGCGCCGGAACGCGAGGCCGCGCCGGCTCTTGTTCTCAGAAACTTGAGCTCGGCCAGCACGCTCGGCACGAACACGGCGACAAGATAGGAGGCGAGGATCAGCAGTAGTGCCGCGATCACGGCGAACGAGGCGGTGCTGTCTTCATAGCGAAAGCGCAGGAAGAACTCGGCACCGAAGCGGTCGCGCGCCGGCCCCGTTTCCGGGGCGGCGGGCACCTGACGGGGGAAGGCGGCGGCCATCGCCGCCGCATCGCTGGTACCGCGGATGTTTTCCTCGATGGGAAAGATGCGCGGCACGTAGCGGACGTCGCTCGAGGCGACCGACGCCGTCAGCACCGCGCTCGCCAGCGCCCACAGCGCCATCGTCAGCATGACGAAGGCGCCGAGCGAGGCGAACATGCCGAGGCGGCCGGTGTCGACGCTGGCCGAGCTTTCGTAGCCGCCGTGTCGCGAAGCGAGCGCGCCGGCGACATACCAGGCGGCGAACACCAACGCCGCTGCGATCCACCACCATTTGACCGCCGTCAGCACGAGCTCGACGCCGAACAGCGCCGCCTGCACCCAGAGCGTGAGCGAGACCGGTGAAGCGTTCCAGCAGACGAACCCGACGACGCTGGCGACGGTCAGCCCCCACAGGGCCAGGCCGCTCGGGCGCGTGAACGGAAAGCGATCTTCGGAAACGCGCAGCACGGCATTCAGCGCCAGGCTTAGCAGGGCCAGCCACAACAAGGGGACGAGCCAGGGAGCGCTTGCCGGGTCGAAGAGCAGAAACGACGCGACGACGAAGAGGCCGATCGGCAGCGCGACCCGCCGGGCGCCATCCTGCCGACGGTAGGCCGCCCACAGAAAGGCGAAGACCGCCAGACCGGATCCGACGACCCAGCGCACGCTGTCCGCCCGCGGCGCCGCGAGGGCGACCGGGACGATCAGCAGGGCGAGCATGCCGAGCTGGGTGAACAGCAGTGCCAGCAGGTTGACGAAGGCCCAGTCGAGGCCGGTCTGCAGATGAGCCAGGCAGCGCCAGCTGGCCGGCGCCTTGTCGTTCGCGCCCTTCATGCCGCCGAGCGCTTCGTCGACCGTGCCGCGGCCGAGCTTGGAGAGGCGAAACACCAGCGTGAAAAGCTCGGTGATGACGCGCGGAATGGCGCCTGACAGGCGAGACAGGTCGGCCCAGTACATCTCGTAGACATCGACGCTTTGCGGCCCCGCGCCGTTCGGCGCGCT
>JBDTIO010000646.1:0-6003 GCA_039936375.1 Caldimonas sp.
CCTTCGTCGTCATCATGCGTGCGGCCGGCATCCCGGCGCGCGTCGTCACCGGTTATCAAGGCACCGACCCGACCCCCACCGACGGCTACTACATCGTCCGGCAAAGCTCGGCGCACGCCTGGGCCGAATTCTGGCAGACAGGAGTCGGCTGGGTACGCGCCGATCCAACCGCGGCCGTCGCACCCGATCGAATTGGCCGCAGCAGCTGCCTCGCCCCGCAACCCGGCTTCGTCGCCGAAGCGCTCGGCAACATGAGCCCCGAGCTGTTCGCCGAGCTACGCAGCGGCTGGGAGGCGATGAACAACCGCTGGAATCAATGGGTGCTGAATTATTCGCGCGGCCAGCAGCTCGACCTGTTGAAGAACATCGGCTTTCAATCGCCGAGCTGGGAAGACCTGGCGCTGCTTCTGACCGGCACGCTGAGCGCTTTCGCGCTGGCCGGCGCAGCCTGGGCCTGGTTCGACCGGCATCGAGTCGATCCGTGGATTCGCCAGCTCGACCGGATGAAACGCGATCTGCGCCTGCTCGGGCTGCCGGCATCGGCACATGAAGCTCCGCGTACGCTGTCTGCACGCGTGCGAGACCGGCTCGGCACTGCCGGCGAGCCGCTTGCCGTCGCGCTCGATGCGCTCGATGGCCAGCGCTACAGCCGGGCCAGCAGCAAGCGACCCGACCGCCAGCTGACGCGTCGTTTCGCCGCTGAAACGCGGCGGCTGAAGACGGCCGCCGCCCGATAATTCGAGCGATGCGCCGCCCTGCTTCGACCACTCGCCGCTCGCTGTTGCTGAGCGGGGCGTACCTCGCCGCCGTGGTCGGCGCGCCGGCATGGGCCGCCGGCAAGAGCAAGAAGCGAAAGCACACGCCGCCGATCGCGAACGACAACGCGTCCGACCTCGTCACCTATGGCGAGCGCGAGGACGTCATGCGCTTCGCGGACGCCATGGCCGAGCGGCGCGAGTTCGACACGGCGTGGGTTCGAGCCGCGCTGACGCAAGCACGCCTCGTGCCCAGCGTCGCCCGCTACATCATGCCGCCGCCGGCGGGCACGGCCAAGAACTGGCGCGCGTACCAGGCACGCTTCGTCGAGCCCGTCCGGATCAAGGCGGGCGTCGCGTTCTGGAAGGCAAACGCGCAGTGGCTGGCGACCGCCGAAGAGCTCTACGGCGTGCCGCCCGAGATCGTCGTCGGCATCCTCGGCGTGGAGACGATCTACGGCCAGCAGATGGGCAACTTTCGCGTCATCGACGCGCTGTCGACGCTGGCCTTCGACTTCCCGAGCGGGCGATTCGACCGCAGCGATTTCTTTCGCGACGAGCTGGAGAACTGGTTCGTGCTCTGCAAGAGCCAAGGCATCGAGCCGCTCGACTGGAAGAGCAGTTACGCGGGCGCGATCGGCATGGCGCAGTTCATGCCGTCAAGCTTCAACAAGTACGCGGTCGATCTCGATGGCGACGGGCACGTCGATCTGCATCGCAGCGCGGCGGATGCGATCGGAAGCGTGGCAAATTTCCTCGCGGAGTCTGGATGGAAGCCCGGGCTGCCCGTGCGTTTTCAGGTCACGCCGCCAACAGACGACGACATTCGAGCCGGATTGCTTGCGGCCGACATCTTGCCGACGTTCAGCGCCGCAGAGATGATCGAGAGGGGCGCGGTGCTGCCGTCGACGGCTCTCAACACCGATGACAAACTGGCTCTCGTCGAGTTGCAGAACGGCGACGCGACACCGAGCTACGTTGCCGGCACGGGTAACTTTTACGCGATCACGCGATACAACCGGTCGAGCTACTACGCGATGGCGGTGAGTGAGCTCGGCAATGCGGTCAGCGTAGCGCGATGATCTTGCCAAGCCGAGCACGCGGCTTCAAGGCAACGATCGGTAGTTCCCGAGACTTGTCACCTGTCCACCTCGAGACGACGGACCGGATTCGATCCAACCAGGCTAAATGGTAAACAAGGCCTCCGCGTGGGGCTTCTCAGTAGCCAACGGCACGCCAATGCGAGCGGTACACGGGGTCGCGCTGTCTTTGGATGCGGATCCGAGCCGATCGAGCGAGCTAGTCTGCAGCTGTGGTTCAGCAACTGTGAGATCGTTATGGCTGCCGCGACTTGCGACGTGGTGACTTCAACGTCGCCCGCGACGCCTGCTGCAGACCGGTATTCGCTGACGGCTACTTAGGCGGTCTCTTCGTCGCTTTGACCAGCGTCCTCTCGATCTCTTTAAGTTTTTCATTCAGTTCCTTGAAGAGCCGCGCAATTTGCCGATCAAATTTGCGATCAACTGTGGCGGCATTTCCTGAGGTACCTCCTCCGGTTCCGCCTGTACACGTGATTTCCACGATTTTGCCGACGCGAGCAAGAGCGCTTTTCGTCCCCTTGCCGATCGTCTTGAAAGTTGTGCTGCTCATTTCTTACTCCTTCAGTTGAAAAACATGGTTGGGGTCGACCCACTGACTGGGACTTCGACCGGCTTACCCTTCAGCTTGGCAAGGGTGGTGAACAACTGCGCGTCAGCAGGAAGCCGGCTTCGCAGGAGCGCGATGGCACGCTCGATTCGCTGGCGGGCTTGTGCGGCTTCGCCGCTGGCAAGCAGCGGCTCTACTATATTCAGTTCGCAGAGCACCGTCTGCGTATGGTCGGCTCCATATTCGACGGCGTAAGCCTTGGTAGCCTGCTCGATCGTGCGAAGGGCATCGCCCGCGCGGCCCTGCTGGTACTCCGCCAAGCCACGAATCATCGCTGCACGTGCCGCGTAGTCAGAAGGAACACCTTCTGGTTGAGCGGACAGCACATCGAGATAATGCGACGCCGTCGCCGGGTCAGCGCGCCGCACCGCCGCCTCTGCCAAGGCCATATAACCTTCCAACCGAAGAGTCAGCATCACGGAGGGTTTCAGGAGAGCTTCTAGTTCGGTGTTTCTGCTCCCTGCTATGGCGTTGGCTGCATCCACTCGCAAAGCGATAGATTGCGCTTGGATCTGGCGCGCCGGGGACGACGTGTTTGCTGCTTCTTCGTCAAGCGCAGGAAGCAGCTTCATTGCCTCGCCATTCGCGTTTATGCGCAGCAGCATCAGCGCAAGCTGTCGGCGCATCAAGAAACACGCCTCGGCTCGCGTGCCGAGGGCATTGACGCACGCATCGAGCGTCGCTCGAGTCTCCGGGATCGATCGGGCATAGTTTCCGGCCGCGAAACTGACCTCGGCGCGATCCGCCGCTGCCGCGATGCGATTCGTCATCGTCACATTGCCGGCCCGTCCTGTGACCGCTACCTCGTCGTCAGCATGACGCTCGGCCGATGCGTAGTCGCGCAACGACATGTCGGCGGCGACGAGGCCCTGAAGGATGGCGGCGACTCGGGCGTCGTTGTGTCCGAATGCCTGATCACCCAGGGCCAACGCAACGAGCCACGCCGCCTTCGCGCCAAGGCGGTCACCCCGATCCCAGCGGAGCCAGCCTTCGAGTTCGCGGCCACGCGCTCGCAGCTCCGGGTTCTGGTCAGTGTCCAGTCCAGCCAGAATTTCCGTTGCATGCGCGTTGTCGCCGAGTCGATGAGCGTTGAAGGCAAGCTCCATCTGCACGTGCGCGGTCTTCCCTCGCTCGCCCAGTCGGCGGCGGATCGTCAGCGCCTGCTCGAGCACGGCCTGCGCGCTGCCGTAGCGATCAAGGTTTTGGTTCACGTCAGCGATGCGTTCGAGCACTTCTGCGTGCAGCTCGGGTTGTTTGGCCAGAAGGCGCTCGGCTCGAGCAACGCTTTGGTCGAGCAGCGGTCCCGCAGCCGCACCCGCATCCTTGGACGACTCGGGGTCGGCGTCGTGGAGCCCATCGAGAACGAATTCCTTCGCGGTCAATGCCAGCGTGGTCTCGCGTTGGCTGATGACTGCCTGCCAAGCGGTCGCAACGACCAGGGCAGCAATCACGCCGGCCACGATTGCAGAGATTGCGACACCTCGACGATGCCGGCGCACGAACTTGGCTGCGCGGTACCACGGGCTTGGCACGGCCACCTGCACCGGCTCGTGATCGAGCCAGCGCTGCAAGTCAAGGCGCAACCCCTCGACCGACGCGTAACGCTCGTCGGGCGACTTGTGCAGGCAGTGCAGAACAATCGCATCAAGGTCGCGCCTCAGCAGGGTTCGATAGGCGGGCAGGTCGCAGCGGCGGGCCTCAAGTGCGTCAACGCTCGGCGTCAGTTGACTCGGCGGCTTCGGTTCGACCGTCAAAATGACCGATTCGCATTCGCTGAAGGACTTGCCGGCGAGGTCATAGGGCAGGCCACCGCTGAGAAGCTCGTGCAGAACGAGGCCGAGTGCATAGACGTCGACGGCGGTCGTCAGCGTCGAGGCGCGCAGTTGCTCTGGGCTGGCGTAGCGTGGCGTCATGGGTCGACCGCCTTGGACCGTGAGTTCGGTAACGTCGCCTAGGCCAGTCTGGGCATCCAGGAGCTTGGCGATCCCGAAATCGAGCAGGCGGGCGACGCCGGGCGCGGCAACGAGAATGTTGCCCGGCTTGAGGTCGCGATGGATGGCCAAACGAGCGTGCGCGTGCTCCACGGCGAGAAGAACCTGCAGAAACAGGCGAACACGCGCTTCGATAGGCAGCCGATGTGCGTCGCACCAAGTCGTTATGGTTTCGCCATGTACGTACTCCAGCGAAAGCCAGGGCTGGCCGTCGGCAACGCCAGCGTCGAGGAGACGCGCGATGTTCGGGTGGTCGAGCGAGGCGAGGATGTCGCGCTCGCGATCAAAGCGTTCGAGAAACGTGTCGCGCCCACCGACCCATTGCTGCTGAAAAGGCAGCTTCAGCGCGACCGCGCGGCGGAACGTGCCTTCGGCCCGCTCGGCGAGCCACACCTCGGCTGCACCGCCGGCTCCCAGCCGACTAACGAGCACGTGGCCGCCGATGCGTTCACCGGTCCGGTGGCGCGCCCCATCGATGGGCGCGTCGACAAACAGTGACGGAAGGCTTTCAAGAAAGTCGCTGCCAGCGATTCGGGTTCGCGCCGCGAGCATCCGCTCCAGGGCGACGAGCAACGGATGCTGCTGCGAGCGCAGCGCAGTCAGCATGGCCGCGAGTACGTCGCCATCGAGCTCATCGGCCTGTTCGTAGAGAGCGGAGAGCTCGACCCAATCGACGATGCAGTTCCGATCCATCACCGCCCCGAGCTAAACCGTTTCGTCTGCGCGCATTTCGGGATGATCCGCCAGCACACGATTCGCACGCTCAAGCTCGAATCGAGCAGTTGACTGGCGGGCAGGTCACCGCCGACATTCGGAACGTTCAAGAAGGAATTGCTTGGCGGCCAACGCTCGATCCTCTCCGGCGTGCGCCCGCGAGTTCTGCCACAAGGTGACACCCGTGGCAACCACGAGGGCCGCCGTGACTGCAGCGGCAATGCAGACACCCATCCAGTGAAGCATAGGGCGAGCCGGTCGCTCAGGCAATCGTTGGCATGCTCATGCCTCCAGAACGGGAACCGGCCGCGAGACCGGACTCTCGCCGCTCATTTCCCTTGTGCCGCCGGCCGGTACACGGCCACGCGAACCTCGTGCGTACCCTGCATTGCCGT
The DNA here is from genome assembly GCA_039936375.1 of Caldimonas sp. Taxonomy (GTDB): domain Bacteria; phylum Pseudomonadota; class Gammaproteobacteria; order Burkholderiales; family Burkholderiaceae_C; genus Schlegelella_A. The sequence continues at coordinate 5,563 of JBDTIO010000646.1, forward strand.
CGCCGGTCGGGGCTGCGGCGCCACCCCCGCCAGCTTCTGCGTCTGGTCGTCTGCCAGCGGTCCGAAGACGAGCGCTGCCGCGGCGAGCCCGGCGCCTGCGGCGACCAAGCCGATGACAGCGCGCGCCCCGGGATGAACGAAGCGAAACCGTGGCGCCTCCTGGTATGGCTCGTATTGCTTGTCCATGATCTGCGTTCCCATCAACGATGCGCGGCGAGAAATTCGCCGCGTCGAGAGGAGTACGCGCCGATGCTGCGCAACCGGACGCGTCCCCCTCGAAAAGCTGGACGCCCGTCCGGGCCGCCGCTACGCTCCGCCCGTGACCGCCGACCTTCCCATTGCACGCGACGCCCTGCCGCCCATCACCCGCCTGCTGCAACTCGCCGCCGACGGCGACCGCTCCGCGCTCGACCAGGTCTACGCCTCGCTCTACCCCGAGCT
>JBDTIO010000647.1:0-3232 GCA_039936375.1 Caldimonas sp.
CGTCGTCACCGAGCCGGTGACCTATGAGGACGTCGTGCAGAGGAAATCGACATCACGAAAACGCAAGCATATACTGGATGGGCATCCAGTAGTATTGAGCTGACTGGAGCTAAGCGGATACCCCATACACGCATACAGTATCGATGTGAGGTGCAACGTGGGCGATGGCAGTGGGAGGAATGAGGACGAAAGTGGACATGACGCGGAGGGCCGCCGGGAGCGCTTGACGACGAGTCGTGGTCGTGAGGGGGGCGCGGTGCAGTCTCCTTCAGCGGCGCTGCCTCTGACCCCGCTTCCGCCAGTCGGCCAGCAACAGCGCCTGCTCGATGCCTTGCGGGAACGCTTGCGGTACATGCACTACAGCTTACGGACCGAAGAGGCGTACGTCTACTGGGTGCGCGGCTTCGTGCGCTGGTCGGGGCTGCGCCATCCGCGCGAGCTCGGCGCGGCGGAGGTGCAGGCCTACCTGGTGATGCTCGCCAACGAGCGGCGCGTCGCTGCGGCCACGCATCGGCAGGCGCTCAGGGCGCTGCTCTTTCTCTATCGCGAAGTGCTCGGCGTCGACATGCCGTGGCTGAAGGAGCTCGGCAGCCCGGTGGCGAAGAAGCGCATTCCGGTGGTGCTCACGCATGTCGAGGTGCAGGCCTTGCTCGCTCGCGTAGGCGACGGCGTCACCGGCCTGCTGGCGCGGCTGCTCTATGGCACCGGCATGCGCCTGCTCGAAGGCCTGCGGCTGCGCGTGAAAGACGTCGATTTCGTGCGCCAGGTGATCATCGTGCGCGACGGCAAGGGCGGCAAGGACCGCGTCGTCATGCTGCCGCGCGCCCTCGACGGGCCGTTGCGCGCCCAGCTGCTGCACGCGCGTCGTCTCTGGCGCGCCGACCAACAACACGAGCGCGGCGGTGTCTATCTGCCGCACGCGCTGGACAACAAGTACAAGCGCGCCGCCGAAAGCTGGGCCTGGTTCTGGGTCTTCCCGGCCGATGCGATCAGCAGCGACCCGCGCAGCGACGACAACGCGGTGCACCGCCACCACATCCACGAGAAGCGATTGCAGCGCGACCTGAAGGCGGCGGTCAATGCGGCCGGCATCGCCAAGCCGGCCACGGTGCACACCTTGCCACTCGTTCGCCACGCACCTGCTGCTGGCCGGCACCGACATTCGCACCGTGCAGAGCCTGCTCGGGCACTCCGATGTCAGCACGACCATGATCTACACGCACGTGCTGAAGTCGGCCGCCGCGGGCACGTCGAGCCCGCTCGACGGATTGATGATGACGGCAATGGGCGGCCACGACGAGCCTGACCTCGACTCCGTCGACCACAGCGCTGGCGACCGCGAAGACCGCGACAACCGCGACGATGACGCGCGGCCCCTTCGCACAGGCAGCTCGCCCCTCAAGCCGCCGCGCGCCCGAGAGCCTTTCCCGCTCTACCGCTTTTCGTCCGTCCCCCTCTCGTGCTTCCCCGCTACGCCGAGCTTCACTGCCGCAGCAACTTCAGCTTCCTGACGGGCGCCTCGCACCCCGAAGAGCTGGTGCTGCGCGCCGCCGGGCTCGGCTACGGTGCGCTCGCCATCACCGACGAGTGCTCGCTCGCCGGCGTCGTGCGCGCGCATGTCGAAGCGAAGGCGCAGCAGCTGCACCTCGTCATCGGCAGCGAGATGCGGTTGGTCACGCCCACAAGCGGCACCCCGCATGCGCGCCTCGTGCTGCTGGCGCAATCGCGGCGGGGCTACGGCAATCTCTCGCACTGGATCACGATCGCCCGGCGCCGGGCCGGGAAGGGCAGCTACCTCGCCCATCCGGGCGACGTCGAAGGCAAGGTGCCGAACGCGCCCATGCTCGCCGGCCTGCCCGAGTGCTTCGCCTTGCTCGTCCCGCTGGCGGCGCAGTCGTTCGAGGAGGTCTTCGCCCACGCGATGTGGCTGAAGACCTGGTTCCAGGAGCGCACCGCCATCGCCATCGAGCTGCTGCATCGCGCCGGCGACGAGGAGTTGCTCGACTGTGTTGTCCGCGTCGCCGAGTTCACCGGCCTGCCCATCGTCGCGGCCGGCGACGTGCTGATGCACCTGCGCTCCCGAAAGCCCCTGCAAGACACGCTCGCCGCCACGCGCATCGGCAAGCCGGTGGCCGAGTGCGGCTTCGCGCTCGAGCCCAACGCCGAGCAGCACCTGCGCACGCGCGGCCGCCTCGGCGCGCTCTACGAAGCGGCCTGGCTCGAGCAGACGATGACGATCGCCGGGCAGTGCCGCTTCTCGCTCGCCGAGCTGCGCTACGAATACCCGCAGGAGATCGTGCCCGCGGGCGAGACGCCGTCTTCCCATCTGCGCAAGCTCACCTACGCCGGCGCGACCAGGCGCTTCAAGGACCCGGCGCTGTTCGAGAAGTACCTGCCGAAGATCGACGGTGAGCTCGAGGTCATCGAGACGCTGAAGTACGAGGCCTACTTCCTCACCGTCGCCGACATCGTTCGCTGGGCGCGCGAGCAGAACATCCTCTGCCAGGGCCGCGGCAGTGCTGCCAATTCGATCGTCTGCTATTGCCTCGAGGTCACCGAGGTCGACCCGGAACGTGCGACGCTGCTGTTCGGCCGCTTCATCAGCGTCGAGCGCAACGAGGCGCCCGACATCGACATCGATTTCGAGCACCAGCGACGCGAAGAAGTCATTCAGTACATCTACGGCAAGTACGGCCGGCATCGCGCCGCGCTCACCGCCGTCGTCATCAGCTATCGGCCGCGCTCGGCCTTGCGCGACGCCGGCCGCGCGCTCGGCATCGACCTGCAACGCATCGAGGCCGTCTCGAAGAGCCAGCACTGGTTCGACGGCCGCGGCATCGCCGCCGAGCGGCTGCGCGAGAACGGTTTCGATCCCGAGGCGCCGGTCGTCCGGCTCTGGATGGAGCTGACGGCGCAGCTCATCAGCTTTCCGCGCCATCTCTCGCAGCACCCGGGCGGCTTCGTCATTGCCGCCGGCCGCATGGCCGAGCTGGTGCCGGTCGAGAACGCCAGCATGAAAGACCGCAGCGTGATCCAGTGGGACAAGGACGACCTCGACGCGCTCGGCGTGCTCAAGGTCGACATCCTCGCCATCGGCATGCTGAGCGCGATCCGCCGCTCGCTCGGCTACATCGGCGCGAAGATCGGCCGCGAGGCCGCGCCGGTGATGAGCGACATCGAGGACGGCGATACTGCCACCTACGACATGATCTGCCGCGCCGACACGGTCGGC
>JBDTIO010000648.1:0-3830 GCA_039936375.1 Caldimonas sp.
CGGTCTGGGACAGCTTCTGGTCGACGCCAAAGAAGACGCGACCGTCGCACTTCATCAGCATCGAAAATTATCGCTCGATGGTGCAGGACGACGTGTTCTGGCAGGCGCTCTGGAACAACGTGATCTATGCCGTCGGCACCGTGCCGCTGTCGATTGCGCTGGCGATCGCGATGGCGCTCTGGGTCAACAGCCGCCTCGCCGGGCGCGGCTTCCTGCGCTTGGCGTACTTCACGCCAACGGTGCTGCCGATGATCGCCGTCGCCAACATCTGGCTCTTCTTCTACACGCCGCAGTACGGGCTGCTCGAGCAGATCACGCAAGGGCTCGGCCTGCCCAGCCACAACTGGCTGGGCGACACGAGCACGGCGCTCGGCGCGCTGATCGTCGTTGCGATCTGGAAGGAGGCGGGCTTCTTCATGATCTTCTACCTGGCCGCGCTGCAGCAGATCTCGCCCTACCTTGCCGAGGCGGCCGCGCTCGAGGGCGCCTCGCGCTGGCAGTATTTCCGCCGCGTACTGTTTCCGCTGCTGATGCCGACGACGCTGTTCGTGCTGATCAATGCCCTGATCAACTCGGTACGCATGGTCGACCACCTGTTCGTGATGACGCGCGGCGGCCCCGACAACGCGAGCATGCTGCTGCTCTACTACATCTACCAGGTCGGCTTCAGCTTCTGGGACACGGGCTACGCCGCCGCCCTCACGGTGGTGGTGCTCGCGGCGCTCGGCGCAGTCGCGTTCTTGCAGCTCCGCTTTCTCGATCGGCGCACGCACTACCAATGACGGAAGCCGTCACCTCTGTCTTTCGCCCGGCCCCGGCGTCGCGCGTCCTCGAGACCGTGGCCGCGTGGCTGCTCGGCCTGCTCTGGATCCTGCCGCTCGTCTACGCGGTGTGGACGGCGTTTCATCCGTCCGCCTACTCCACGCGCTTCGAGCTCGGCGCGCCGCTCACCTTGCAGAACTTCGTCAACGCCTGGAACGCGGCGCCGTTCGCGCGCTACTTTCTCAACACGACGCTGCTGGTGACGATGGTGCTGGCCGCGCAGCTCGTGCTGGGCACGCTCGCCGCCTACGCACTGGCGCGCTTCGAGTTCGCCGGGCGCGACCTCGTGTTCGGCCTGATCCTGCTGCAGCTGATGGTGATGCCCGATGTGCTCATCGTCGAGAACTACCGTAGCATGAACGCGCTCGGCCTGCGCGACACCATCCTCGCCATCGGCCTGCCGTACTTCGCCTCCGCGTTCGGCATCTTCCTGCTGCGCCAGACCTTCAAGACCGTGCCGAAGGAGCTCGACGACGCGGCCCGCGTCGAAGGCGCGAGCGCGCTGCAAGTGCTGCTGAAGGTCTACGTGCCGCTGGCCCGGCCGGTCTATCTTGCCTATGCGCTGGTCTCGGTGAGCTATCACTGGAACAACTTCCTCTGGCCGCTCATCATCACCAACTCGGTCGAGACGCGGCCACTCACCGTCGGCCTGCAGGTGTTCTCTTCGACCGACCAGGGCGTCGACTGGTCGATCATCACGGCGGCGACGCTCATGACCTCGGCGCCGCTGCTCGTCGGCTTCCTGCTGTTCCAGCGCCAGTTCGTCCAGTCGTTCATGCGCGCGGGCATTCGATGAGGCAGCGCTTGCGATGAAGCTTGTCACCTGGAACATCCAGTGGTGCCTCGGCATGGATGGCCGGGTCGATCCCGAGCGCATCGTCGCCGAGGCGCGCGCCTTCGCCGATTTCGACGTGCTCTGCCTGCAGGAGGTGGCGTCGAACTTCCCGGCGCTCGAAGGCAGCGGTGGCGAGGACCAGTTCGCGCTCATCGCGGCGCTGCTGCCCGGCTTTGCCGCCGTACCCGGCATCGCCGTCGACACGGCCGCTCCGGATGGCACGCGCCGCACCTTCGGCAACATGATCCTCAGCCGCTGTCCGCTGCTGCAGGTGTCTCGCGTGCTCCTGCCCCGACCGCACGACCCGAGCGTGCGCAGCATGCCGCGACTGCTGCTCGAGGCGGTCGTCGACGCGCCGTTCGGCCCGCTGCGCGTCATGACGACGCACCTGGAGTACTACTCTGCCTTGCAACGCGCCGCGCAGGTCGAGGCGTTGCGCGAATGGCACGCCGAAGCGGGCTCGCATGCGCTGGGCGCGGGCGTGGGCGACGAATCCGAGGGACCGTTTCGCCGTCAGCGCGAGACGGTTTCGGCCGTTCTCTGCGGCGACTTCAACCAGCGCCCGACCGACCCGTTGCAGGCGCGGCTCCTGAAAGGGTTCGGCGGTGCGGTGCCGGCCTTCGACGACGTCTGGAAAGTGCTGCATCCGTCGCGCGCCCAGCCACCCACCGTTGGCGTGCACGATCGCGAGCAGTCGCCGGAGCCGTTCGCCTGCGATTTCATCCTCGCGACGCACGACTTGCAAGATCGGCTGCGCGCCGTGGACGTCGACGCGAGCACGGCGGCATCCGACCATCAACCCATGATGGTCGATCTGGCCTGACTCCTCCTTACCCGGCGTCGCCGAAGGCGAGGCGCATGGCCTCGGCGTCGCCGAGGGCGCGGCCTTCTTCCATCAGGCGCGCAAGATCGCCGGGCGCACGCGCTTCGCGCAGGCCGAGCACGAGGAGGTCGTACAGCTTGTGCTCGACCGGGTCGCGCCGGAAGTCGAGCGCCGTGAAGCTCGCGCCGCCGCGGCCCGCCATTCGCGCCGCATCGTCGATGCGCCCGCCCATCAGCAGCAGCGCACACGGCTCCAGCAACTCGGGCCCGCGTCCCGCCTTTTCGAGCAATGGGCGAGCCAGGCGTGCCGTCGCGAGCGCTTCGTCGAGCCGGCCCAGCCGCACCAGCGACATGTGCAGGTTCTTCAGCACGAAGTGCTCGTTGGCGTGACGAAGCGACCGGTCCTCTCGCAACAGCGCCACGAGCTCCTCGTTGCGCCGGACCGACTCTTCCAGGCGATCCTTCGCGGCGAGGCTCTGCTCGAGACCGATGAGAACCGACGTGATCATTCTCCTGCCTGGGCGGCGTCCACGCCGACACGGTAGGCAGTTGCGTCACTTCCTTCGACATCGCTGCCGGCAGCCACAACCTGCAGGCCTTCTTCGTCGACATCAATCAGGTCCAGTCAGGCTTCACCTTCGACGTGACGACCCAGGACGTGACGGTGCAGCCGCCCATGCCCGAGCCTTCGACCTATCTAGTCATGGGAAGCGCCTTTTCGGTGTGCTCGCCGCGGCGCGCCGCCGCCAGCGGCGGGAACGCGGTTCGGTGCGGCGCGCCGCCTTCGCCTGATCTGCTCAACGCCCCGGCGCCGCGGGCGTCGGTCGGGTCGCGCGTTCTAGCCACCGCCTCCGATCTGGCCACGCCACGCTTGGGCGTCGTGGCCCTTCCTCTTCCTGGATCTGGCCCTGCTTTCGGCCTCTGATACAGGCTTCGCCTCGCCCGGCCGCGTGGTGGAATCGGCGCGTACCATCCGCCGTCATGCCTGTCATCGCCATCGTCAATCGAAAAGGGGGGAGCGGCAAGAGCACACTTGCCTCCCACCTGGCCGCCTGCTATGCGAAAAGCGGCAGCGCCGTGATGCTGGGCGACGTCGACCGCCAGCAGTCGACCCAAAGTTGGCTACGTCTTCGCGCCATGCAACCGTTGCCGCAGGGCGCACCAATCGTCGGCTGGGCCGTCGACCCGAAGCGGATCCTGCGTCCGCCGGCCGGCGTCAGCCTCGTCGTTCTCGACACGCCGGGCGGCTTGCGCGGCTTCGACCTGGCCCGCGTCGTGGCCTTCGCCGATGTCATCCTGATGCCGATCTGCAATTCGGTCTTCGACCGCGAGTCGGCCGCCGAATGCCACG
>JBDTIO010000649.1:0-4005 GCA_039936375.1 Caldimonas sp.
CGTGAGCTTCGCAAATCGGCCGCTCAGAATTCAAATCGTGGACACCCATGAATCGCTTGAAACCCGCGCCAATGCTTGCTTCGCAGACATTGACATCGAATAGACCGGACACTACTGATTTCAACGCTGTTCTCACTCACCTTCCCATGACTCAATCCTTCGACTGGACGACGGGCTACCCCTCGATCCGCCTGCCGGTATTCGCCCGCAACATCGTCTCGACGTCCCATCCGCTGGCGGCGCAAGCGGGCTTGCGGGTGATGCAGCAAGGCGGCAATGCGGTCGACGCGGCCATCGCCACGGCGGCAGCGATGACGCTGCTCGAGCCCTGCAGCAACGGTCTCGGCTCCGACGCGTTCTGCATCCTCTGGGACGGCGAGCGCCTGCACGGCCTCAACGCCTCGGGCCCGGCGCCGCGCTCCTGGACGCGCGACTATTTCACCGGCAAGCACGGCGCCGACGCGGTGCGGCCGCCGATGCGCGGCTGGGATTCGGTGACCGTACCGGGCGCCGTCGCCGGCTGGGTGGCGCTGTCCCAGCGCTTCGGCAAGCTTGCCTTTGCGGACTTGCTGGCGCCGGCGATCGAGATTGCGGAGCGCGGCTATGCGGTGCCGATCGTGGTTCGGCAGAAGTGGGTCGCTGCGGTGCCGTTGATGCGATCGCAGCCGGGCTGGGCCGAGGCTTTCCTGCCCAAGGGTCGCGCCCCCGAGGTCGGCGAACGGTTCGCGTTTCCTGCCGCCGCGCGCGCCTTGCGCGCCATCGCCACGACGCGCGGCGCCGCCCTCTACGGTGGCGAGATCGCCGCAGCCGCCGCCAGCCACGCCACCGCGAACGGCGGCTCGATGACGGTTGCCGACTTCGCCGCGTTCAAGCCGGAGTGGGTCGATCCGATCGGCGTCGACGCCTGGGGCCACCGCCTGCACGAGATTCCGCCCAATGGTCAGGGCATCGCCGCGTTGATCGCGCTCGGCATCCTGCGCCACTTCGACATCGCCGCGCTGCCGGTCGACAGTGCCGAGTGCCAGCACCTGCAGATCGAAGCGATGAAGCTCGCCTTCGCCGACGTCTACGAGCACGTCGCCGATCAGCGTTCGGGCATGCGCCTGTCCTCGGCCCAGATGCTCAACGAAAGCTACCTCGCCGATCGCGCCCGGCTCATCGATCCGAAGCGGGCGCAACGCTTTGGCCACGGTCATGCGGCGCGCGGCGGCACGATCTACCTCACCGCCGCCGACGAGCGCGGCATGATGGTGAGCTTCATCCAGAGCAACTACATGGGCTTCGGCTCGGGCGTGGTCGTGCCGGGCTGGGGGGTGTCGATGCAAAACCGCGGCTACGGCTTCGTTCTCGATCCGAAGAGCCCGAACTGCGTGGCGCCCGGCAAGCGGCCGTTCCAGACGATCATTCCGGCCTTTCTCACCAAGGACGGCCAGCCGCAGATGAGCTTCGGCGTGATGGGCGGCAACATGCAGCCGCAGGGTCACCTGCAAACGCTCGCCCGCATGCTGGCGCACGGCCAGCCGCCGCAAGCGGCCTGCGATGCGCCGCGCTGGCGCTTCAACGAGGGTCTCGAGATCAACGTCGAAGGCTCGATGAACGTGCAAACGGTACAGGGTCTGGTCGAGCGGGGTCACCGCGTCGGCGTCATCAACGACAGCTACCAGGATTTCGGCGCCGGCCAGTTCATCTGGCGGCTCGGCGATCCGGGCGTCGACGGCTATGTCGCGGCCAGCGATCCGCGTCGCGACGGGCAGGCCGCGGGTTTTTAGGGCCGACGCGTTGAAGCGGCGACTTCGAGTCAGCAGGTCGCGTTCAGCGGGATCGAGAATGATTCGCGAGCGTCCCTAGAATGGCACGCGATGCGCTCCGAGACCCTTGCGGCAGACCCCAGCGAGCCGCAGAACCGCAGCGCTTTGCCAACCGCCAAGACGAGCCGCGCGGCGCCCGTCTGGCCCGGTCTGGCGCTGGCGATGGGCGGCTCGATCGCCTTTTCCGGCAAGGCGATCATCGTCAAGCTGGCCTATCGCTATGGCGTCGATGCGGTCACCCTGATCGCCTATCGCATGTTCTTCGCCTTGCCGCTGTTCGCGGCGCTGGCGTGGTGGGCCGGCCGCGGCAACGTGGTCTTGACGCGGCGCGACTGGTTCGTCGTCACCGGCCTCGGCTTCAGCGGCTACTACCTGGCGAGCTTTCTCGACTTCGCCGGCCTGGCCTACGTCACGGCCAGCCTCGAACGCCTCATCGTCTATCTCAACCCGACGCTGGTGCTGGCGATCGGCGCACTTGTCTTCAAGCGCAAGGTCACCGGGCGGCAGATCATGGCGCTCGCGGTCAGCTACTGCGGCGTGCTGCTTGTCTTCGGCCACGAGATGTCGTTTCGCGGCACCCATGCCCTGCTCGGTGCCGGCCTCGTCTTCGCCAGCGCCGTCAGCTATGCGATCTATCTCGTCGCCAGCGGCGAAGAGGTCAAGCGCATCGGCGCCGTGCGCCTCACCGGCCTGGCCACGAGCGTGGCCTGCCTGTTCTGCATCGCCCAGTTCATCGTGCTCAGACCGATGTCGGCACTGGTGGTCGCGCCGCAGGTCATCTGGCTCTCGGTGCTCAACGCGACGCTCTGTACCTTCGCGCCGGTGCTGATGGTGATGATGGCTATCGAGCGCATCGGCGCGTCGGTGGCGGCGCAAACCGGCATGATCGGGCCGCTGTCGACGATCATGATGAGCATCGTCATCCTCGGCGAGCCGTTCACGGGCTGGATCGTCGCCGGTACGGTGCTCGTCCTCAGTGGAATCTGGTTGCTTGCAAAGTGGAGGTAAGAATGAATGACCCCCTCGCTCTCTTCGTGCGCTGCCCCCCGTGGGGGTTGTCAATGCCCTTCGGGCGGCGGGGCGGGCATTGACATGGACTTCGGCATCGAAGGCAAATGGGCGCTGGTCTGCGCCGCCAGCAGGGGTCTCGGCAAAGGCTGTGCGACGGCGCTCGTCAAGGAAGGGGTCAACGTCGTCATCACCGCACGCGGCGCCGAGGTGCTCGAAGCAACGGCGACCGAGCTGCGCGCGTTCGGACGCGGCGAGGTGCGCACGGTGGCGGGCGACATCACGACCGAAGCGGGTCGAGTCGCGGCACTCGCTGCTTGCCCGCGAGTCGACATCCTCGTCAACAACGCCGGCGGCCCGCCGCCCGGCGACTTCCGGACCTGGGGCCGCGACGAATGGATCAAGGCCGTCGACGCCAACATGCTGACGCCGATCGAGCTCATCAAGGCGACCATCGACAAGATGGCCGAGCGCGGCTTCGGCCGCATCGTCAACATCACCTCGAGCTCGGTGAAGGCGCCGATCGACGTGCTCGGCTTGTCGAACGGCGCGCGCAGCGGCCTGACCGGTTTCGTGGGCGGCCTGGCGCGCAGTGCGATCGCCGCGCGCGGCGTCACGATCAACGGCCTGCTGCCCGGCGTGTTCGACACCGATCGCGTGCGCAGCATGGGCGCCGCGACGGCCGCTCGCGACGGCAAGACGATCGACGAAGTGCTGCAAGGCCGGGCCCTCGGCATTCCGGCCAGGCGCCTCGGCACGCCTGCCGAGTTCGGGGCGATCTGCGCCTTTCTCTGCAGCGTGCACGCCGCCTATCTCACCGGGCAGAACGTGCTCGCCGACGGCGGCGCCTACCCCGGCACGTACTGAAGAATCGCCTCAGAGCTCCGGCATCGCTGCGCCGCAGTTCCAGCACTGCTCGAACGGCCCGTCGACCACTTCGCCGCAAGCGCGGCAAGCCCAGTGCCGATGCGTCGGATGGCGCAGCGCGTGGAGCAGGGTGCGCGCGGCATCGAGCTCGTCGTCCTCGGTGATCCAGACCTCGGGCAGGGCCTGGTCGGGCGGCAGCTCGCCGGCGATGCTGCTCGCGTACATGCGCTGCACCGTCGCGGCGATGCCGCCGTGCGTGAGCATGTCGGCCCACATCGTCGCGATGGCGAGATTGGGGGCGCGGGTCAGTCGTTTCATGGCC
>JBDTIO010000650.1:0-3150 GCA_039936375.1 Caldimonas sp.
AACGGCTCGAGAAGGTGGCGTCCCCTAGGGGATTCGAACCCCTGTAATCACCGTGAAAGGGTGGTGTCCTAGGCCTCTAGACGAAGGGGACTCGATCGACTCGTGGTGGAGGTAAGCGGGATCGAACCGCTGACCTCTTGCATGCCATGCAAGCGCTCTCCCAGCTGAGCTATACCCCCATCGATTCCGTTTCGAGAAAGTCGATGATTATAGCGAGGGCGGCGCCGCCGCCCTCAGCCGCGCCAGCACCAAAGCCCGCGGGAAGAGCACGAGCACGGCGTCGAGCGACGGTGTCTGGGCCCGCCCGCAGACGACGACACGTACCGCCGGCGCCAGTTGCGCCATCTTCAGGCCCTGCGCCGCCAGCGTCTCCTTGACAGCGCCGTTGATGCCGGCGGTGGACCATTCGACGGCCTCGAGCGTGCGGGCCAGCACAGCCAGCGCCGGCCGGATCGCGGCGCCGACGTGTTGCGCGAGGTCGTCGGCAGCCGGAACGACGTCGACGAACAACATGGCGAGCCAGTCGGCCAGCTCGGCGCCGGTGTTGCAGCGATCGCGGAAGACGAGGCTGGCGCGCAGCAATGCGGCATTGTCGGAAGGCTCGATACCTTGGCGTGCGAGTTGCGCCTTCGCCAGCGTCAGCAGGGAGTTCTCGGGCAAGCCCTTCAGATAATGGGCGTTGACCCAGGAAAGCTTGGCGAGGTCCCATTGCGCGGGGTGCCGGGCCAGGTGGCCGCCGTCGAACCAGTCGACCATCTGCTCGCGCGTGAAGAGCTCCTCGTCGCCGTGGCTCCAGCCCAGGCGCGCCAGGTAGTTGAGCATCGCTTCGGGCAGGTAGCCCTGCTCTTCGTAGGCCGTGACGCTCACCGCGCCCTTGCGCTTGGAGAGCTTTTGCCCATCGTCGCCGAGGATCACGGGCACGTGCGCGAACACCGGAAGCGGCGCACCGAGCGCATGGAAGAGATTGATCTGCCAAGGCGTGTTGTTGACGTGCTCGTCGCCGCGAAAGACATGGCTGATCTTCATGTCGCGGTCGTCCACGACGACCGCGAAGTTGTAGGTCGGCACGCCATCGGCCCGAACGATGACGAGGTCGTCGATCTCGTGGTTCGAGATCGTGATCGGGCCCTTGACGAGATCGTCCCACGTCACCACGCCGCTGGCAGGATTGCGAAAGCGAATCACTGGCGTCACGCCCTGCGGAATCGGCGGCAAGGTTTTGCCCGGCTCGGGCCGCCAGCGACCGTCGTAGAGCGCCTTATCGCCGCGCCCGCGCTGCGCTTCGCGCGTGGCTTCGAGCTCATCGGGGGTCGTGTAGCAGCGGTAGGCGCTGCCCTCGGCCAGCATGCGTTCGGTGACTTCGCGATAGCGCTCGAGCCGCTGCATCTGGTAGATCGGGCCTTCGTCGTGATCGAGGCCGAGCCAGCGCATCGATGCGAGGATCTGGTCGACCGAATCCTGCGTCGAGCGAGCGACGTCGGTATCTTCGATGCGCAGCACGAACTCGCCGCCGTGATGGCGCGCGAACGCCCAAGAGAAGAGTGCCGTGCGGGCCGTCCCGAGATGCAGGAAACCAGTCGGCGAAGGCGCGATTCGCGTCCGCACGCGGCCATGCACGGTGGGCGCGTGCGAGGTGCCGCTCACAACGTCGCCAGGCCGCGCGACAGGTCGGCCTTAATGTCTTCGACATCGTCGAGGCCTACGGCGACGCGGATCATGCCTTGCACGATACCGGCCGCCTGTCGCTGTTCTTCGCTGAGGCGCCCGTGCGAGGTGCTGGCGGGGTGGGTGATCGTCGTCTTGGTGTCGCCGAGGTTGGCGGTGATCGACAGGACGCGCGTCGAATCGATCACGTGAAAGGCGTTCTTGCGCCCCGCTGCGGCATCGCCCGGCGCGGCAGCGACGATGAACGTGACGACGGCGCCGCCGGCGCCCGACTGCTGTGCCATCGCCAGCTCGTGCTGCGGGTGCGACGACAAACCTGGGTAGTACACGCGCTCGACGCGCGGCTGCCCTTCGAGCCACTGCGCGAGCGCGAGCGCGCGCTGGCCTTGCGCCTCCATCCGGATCGACAAGGTCTCGAGACCCTTCAGCACGACCCAGGCGTTGAACGGCGAGAGCGACATGCCGGCACTGCGCATGACCGGCACGAACTTGCCTTCGACGATGGCCTCGGTGGCGCAGACCGCGCCGGCAATGACGCGGCCTTGGCCGTCGAGGTACTTCGTGCCGGAATGGATGATGACGTCGGCGCCGTACTCGACCGGCCGCTGCAGCGCCGGCGTGCAGAAGCAATTGTCGACGGCGAGCAAGGCGCCGGCATCGTGAGCGATTGTTGCGAGCGCCCGGATATCACAGACCTCGGTGAGCGGATTGGTCGGCGATTCGGCAAACAGCAGCTTCGTGTTCGGCTTGACGGCCGCACGCCAGGCACCGACGTCGGTCTGCGAGACGAAGCTCGTCTCGACGCCGAACTTGCCGAACTCGCGGCCGAACAGCATCACCGTCGAGCCGAACACGCTCTGCGAGCAGACGACGTGGTCGCCAGCCTTCAGCAAGCCCATGCCGAGCAACAGGATCGCGCTCATTCCCGACGACGTGCCGATGCAGGCCTCGGTGCCCTCGAGCGCGGCCAGGCGCCGCTCGAACATCATCACCGTCGGGTTGGTGAAGCGCGAATAGACGAACGCCTCTTCCTCGTTGGCGAAACGGGCCGCTGCCGTCGCCGCATCGGGCTGCACGAAGCTGCTCGTGAGAAAGAGCGCTTCCGAGTTCTCGCCCCAGTCGCTTCGCGGCAAGCCCTCGCGCACGGCGAGCGTGTCGAGTCGCGTTCCCAGCGGCAGGTCGACGCGCGGGATCTTCTTCCCGCCCGTCATGCGGTCTCGGCGGTGCTTTGCAGCGCCAGCCGCGAGCGATCGTCGTTCGCGTCTTCCTCTTCGCCATGGGCGCCGCGTTGCGCGGCCATCGTCGCGAACTCTTCGGCGCTGACGTCGCCGGTGATGTAGTGGCCGTCGAAGCACGAAGCCTCGAAGCCGTCGAGCTTCGGGTTGAGCGCGGCGACGACGCGCTTCATCGCCGCCACGTCCTGGTAGATCAGGGCGTCGGCGCCGATGAACTGGCGGATCTCCTCGATCGTGCGGCCGTGCGCGA
>JBDTIO010000651.1:0-3974 GCA_039936375.1 Caldimonas sp.
GAAGTAGCGAGGTACGGCCGGCCTGCTTCAGGAAGCGAGCCCGCCGGTGCCGCTCACGCCACGACAGGATCGATCGCCGCCCCGGTTCGCTCCCTCCCCCGGACGATGGGGCGGACGCCTCCGCCGTCCCTGCCGACGCCACCTATCATTCGACGCTATGCCTGCTTCGCTCGAAGGCCAGCTCGTCGTCGCGATTTCGTCGCGGGCGCTATTCGATTTCGAGGAAGAAAATCGCCACTTCGAGGCCAACGACGACCGCGCCTACATGGCGCTGCAGCTCGAACGGCTCGACCAGGCGGCCAAGCCCGGCGTCGCCTTCTCACTGGTGCAAAAGCTCCTCGCCTTCAACGACGCGGAGACGCAGCGCGTCGAGGTGGTGATCCTCTCGCGCAACGACCCGGTCTCGGGCATGCGCGTCTTCCGTTCGGCCCAGGCCTACGGCATGCCGATCCAGCGCGGCGTCTTCACGCGCGGCGAATCGCCGTGGCGCTACCTCAAGCCGCTCGCCGCCAACCTGTTCCTCTCGACCAACGAGGCCGACGTGCGCTCCGCCCTCGAAGCCGGCGTACCGGCAGCGCGCGTCTACCCGCACTCGGCGCGCGCTTCCGACCGGCACCCGAAGGAAGTGCGCATCGCCTTCGACGGCGACGCCGTGCTCTTCTCCGACGAGGCCGAGCGCGTCTTCCAGCAAAGCGGCCTCGATGCCTTCCAGGCGCACGAGCGTGAGCAGGCGACCACACCGCTGGCCGCCGGCCCGTTCAAGCCCTTGCTGCAGGCCTTGCAGCGCCTGCAGCACGAGCCGGTGCATGGCATGGGCATCCGCACCGCGCTCGTCACGGCGCGCAGCGCGCCGGCGCACGAGCGCGCCATCCGCACGCTGATGGAATGGAACGTCGAGATCGACGAAGCGATGTTCCTCGGCGGCCTCGCCAAGGGCGAATTCTTGCGCGAGTTCGAGCCCGATTTCTTCTTCGACGATCAGACCAGGCACATCGAGAACGCCGCCGAGCACGTGCCTTCGGGCCACGTCGCTTCGGGTGTCTCCAATCCCTGAGCGCGCCGGCCGGCGACCCGCCTCAGCGCAGGTTGCCGGTGTGGCCGAGCGAGTAGCGGCCGGGCTGCGGCCAGACCGTCAGGCCATGCGGCTCGCGGCCGACCTTGATCTTGTCCACGGCGCCGGTCTCGGTGTCGATGCGATAAACCACATCGTCGAAGCGGCCGGAGAGCCAGAGGTACCTGCCGTCGGCGCTGACGTTGCCCATGTCGGGGCTGCCCCCGCCCGGGATCGGCCAGTTCTGCAAGACCTTGCCGGTGCCGAAGTCGAGCACCGAGATGCTGCCCGGGCCATGGCGCTTGCCGTGGATCAGGTTGCTGCCGCGATTGGAGATGTAGAGGCGCTTGCCGTCGCGGCTCGGGTAGAGGCCGTGCGTGCCGACGCCTGTGGCGATGAAGCCGATCTGCTTGAACGAGTCGCCATCGAGCACGTGCACGCCGTCGGCCATCATGTCGGCGACATAGAACTTCTTGCCGTCGGGCGAGATGCGGATGTCTTGCGGCATACCGGGCGTGGTGCAGATGTCGGAGCCGGCGCCCGTCGGGTCCGGCACCTTCGCCGGTTTGCGCCCGGGCTTGTCGATGAGGGCGAGCACGTCGGGCCGGCCGAAGTAGCGGCTCAGCTTGAGCGTGCCGAGCACCTTGCGGTTGACCAGATCGATCTTCGTCACGCCGCCCGAGAACTCGCAGGTGAAGATCGCGAAGCGGCCGTCGATCGAGAAATCGGCATGGTTGATGCCAGCGCAATCGGGCGTGGCCAGGCTCGAGCGCAGCTGCATGGTGTGCGCATCACGGAAGTCGAGCCGCTTGAAGTTCTCGACGACGACGATCGCTTCCTTGCCGTCGGGCGTGAAGTACATGTTGTACGGGTCGTCGACGGCGATGGCGCGCCCGGGTTTGCCGGTCTTCGGGTCGATCGGCGTCAGGCTGCCGTCGCGTCGGCCCTCGGCGTTGTTGGCGACCCAGAGCGTGCGCAGGTCCCAGGACGGCACGACGTGCTGCGGATTGATGCCGACGCGAAAGGTATCGACCACCTTCAGGCTCTCGGGGTCGATCACCGAGACCGAGTTGCCGCTGTGGTTCGGCACGTAGACGCGCGCCAGGTCGCCGCGCACGGCCTCCGAAAGATGGCCGCTGCCGATCTCGCTGTAGAGGTTGTCGCGATCGATTACTGGCGGCATGCCCGGCACCGTCGCGATCGGACCGGAAGCGGGCGTGCTGTGCGGCGTCTCGGGGGTCTGCGCCGTCACCCACCACGCGGTCGAGACCAGGGTGGCGAACAGGCTCGCCAGCAGGCCGAGCCGAATCATCTTGCGCATGCCGTCTTCGGGAATCGGAAAGCTTGGATTATCGGCCGACCGCAGCGCGAATCGCAGTGACACTTCGAGCCACGATCTGATCGACGCCGAGCTGCCCGAGCGCAGCGCTCGACGGCCGCGGATCGCCGGCGGTGCCGTCGCCGGCAACCGGTGCCGCCGCCATCCGGTCGGTACGCACCAGGCGCGGATCGATGGCCAGCATCAGCGAGGTATCGGCCGCGCCCGCGTGGGTGCCAATCTGCGCCGGGCTCAGCCCGTGCTGGCGCAACGCCTGGACATAGGCTGCGTCCGTTGCATGGTAGTACTCGGGGATGAAATGCACTCGGGCCCGGGTGCCCGCCCACTCGCGGTCGAGCTTGGCGGCCACCGCCTGCAATTGCGATTGATAGCCGCCGTGATCGCCGATCAGCACGATGTCGCGAAAACCGGCCTGGCGAAAACTTCGCGCCGCGCCCTCGAGCACGCCCTTGAAGGCGTCGCTCGAGACGGAGATCGTGCCGGGAAACTTCATGTGCTCGGTCGGCGGATCGATGCGGCCTTCGGGCACATAGGCGATCACCGGGGCGACCACGGCATTGCCGAGCTGCTCGGCGATGCGACCGGCGAGCACATGGGCGCGCACGTTGTGCTTGCCGAGCGCCATGTGCGGGCCGCTCTGCTCGGTGCCGCCGACCGGCACGATGACCGTTGTCCGGCCGGCGGCGATCGCATCGCGCACCTCGGTCCAGGTCATGTCCTCGAGATAGACGCTGCCGCCCGCGGGCGGTGCTGCAAAGACCGTCATCGAGACGAGCGCGAGCAGGACGACGAGGCGCTTCATGCGAGCGATGGAATATGCATCGGCCCGATGGTAGGCCTGCGCCGCGGCATCGCACTCTGCGCTTGACCGAACAATCGTTTGTCTCTCTAATTGCGCGATGGATCCGACCCGACGGCGTGCCCACAGCCGATTGCCGCAGCTGCTCGACGAAGCCGCACGCGCCTTCTCGCAGCGCGGCTTTGCGGCCGCGTCGGTGCGCGAGATCGTGGGCCCGATCGGCATGCTGCCGGGCTCGCTCTACTGCCACTTCGAGACCAAGGAAGCCCTGCTCGTCGCCGTCTACAAGGAAGGCGTCGAGCGCATCTCCTCGGCGGTCGACGCCGCCGTCGCGCCGCTGACCGAGCCCTGGGCACGCCTCGAGGCCGCGGCGGTCGCCCATCTGCACTCGCTCCTCGACCAGACCGACTATTCGCAGGTCGTGATCCGCATCCGGCCCGGCGATGCGCCTGCCGTCGAGCACGAGCTCACGACCCTGCGCGACCGCTACGAATCGCGCTGGGGCAAGCTCGTGGCGGCACTGCCGCTCGAGCGCGGCGTCAACCGCAGCGACCTGCGCCTGTTCCTGATGGGGGCGCTGAACTGGAGCCAGACCTGGTACCGCGAAGGCGGCGCGTCGACGCCCGAGCGCATCGCTCGCCGCTACGTCGGCCTCATGAAAGCCAGCGTCGCCGACAAGATGAAGGAACACGCATGACGCCCGCCGATTTCCGCCCTCGCGTTCTCGTCACCAAGATCGGCCTCGACGGCCACGACCGCGGCAGCCGCATCGTCGCCGCCGCCTG
>JBDTIO010000652.1:0-9174 GCA_039936375.1 Caldimonas sp.
AAGCGAGCCACGCCGGCGCCGCGGGCCGCGCCCGCCAAGCGCGCGCCGATCGGCCGCGTCACGCCGGCCAAGCGCGTCGTGCGCACGATCGGTACGAAGAGCGGCACAAAGAGCGCTGCGAAGACCAGCACGCGCAGCCCGGGCAAAAGCGGCGCCGCGAAGACGGCGCGAACGGGCGCGAGGCCGGTCGCGAAGCGAGCCGCGCCGAAGCGCTAGCGCTTCGGCGCAGGGCTGCTTCGGTGAAGCTCGTTCTCGTCGCCGTCGGCCAGCGCCTGCCGGCGTGGGCCGGCGCCGCCTTCGACGAATACGCCAAGCGCTTCCCGCCCGAGTTGCGCCTGGAGCTCAAGGCCGTGAAGGCCGAGCCGCGCGATTCGCGTACCGCGCAGCAGCTGATGGCGGGCGAGGCGAAGCGCATCGAGGCGGCGCTGCCGCGCGGCACGCGGCGCATTGCGCTCGACGAGCGCGGCAGCCGCGTGACGACGCGCCAGCTGGCCGACCGGATTGCCGATTGGCAGCGCGACGGCCGCGACGCGATGCTGATCGCCGGCGGGCCCGACGGTCTCGACGCGGCGCTGAAGGCGAGCTGCGACGAAAGTCTGCGCTTGTCGGACCTCACGCTGCCGCATGCGTTCGTGCGGGTACTGGTCGCCGAGGCGCTCTATCGCGCCTGGTCGTTGTCGGTCAATCATCCTTATCACCGAGAGTAGAGGGTGCCCCCACGCTCACTTTGTTCGCTGCCCCCCGAGGGGGCGGCAACGCCCTTGGGACGGCCCGGCCGGCGTTGATGAGGCCCCCACGCTCAATTCGTTCGCTGCCCCCCGTGGGGACGCGGCTGGGCGTGGGGCGGCCCGGCGCCCAGCCGAACGCCGCGTTCGTCTATCTCGCTTCGCAGAGTCCGCGGCGTGGCCAATTGCTGGCGCAGATCGGTGTTCGATACGAGTTGCTCGTGGCCGATGCCGACGAAGATGCGGAGTCGCTCGAAGCCGAGCGACCGGGCGAGTTGCCGGCTGTCTATGTCGAGCGGGTGACGCTCGCCAAGCTCGCGGCCGCCCGGCGGCGCCTGATGGCGCGCGGCCTGGCGCCAGCGCCGATCCTCTGCGCCGACACGACGGTGGCGCTTGGTACCCGCATCCTCGGCAAGCCGGTCGACGCCGCCGATGCGGCGCGCACCCTGGCCCTGCTCGGCGGCCGCACGCATCGCGTTCTCACGGCCGTGGCCGTCGCCTGGGGTGGGCGGAGCCGCTGCGTCGTCAGCGTCTCGCACGTTCGGTTCGCGCCGCTCGGTGCGGCCGAGATCGACCGCTACGTCGCCGGCGGCGAGCCGTTCGGCAAGGCCGGCGCCTACGCGATCCAGAGCGCGGCGGCGAGCTGGATCGCGCATATCGAAGGCAGCTACACCGGTATCATGGGTTTGCCGCTGCACGAGACGGCGACCTTGCTCCGTGAAGCCGGCGTCGACTTTTCGCCGTAGACCAGCGCACCTCATTACGCCCGCGATGCAAGACATCCTCATCAACTGGGCGCCGCAGGAAACGCGCGTCGCCATCGTCGAGAACGGCGCGGTGCAGGAGCTGCACTTCGAGCGCGAGCTCGAGCGCGGCCGCGTCGGCAACATTTACACCGGCAAGGTCGCGCGCGTGCTGCCAGGCATGCAGTCGGCCTTCGTCGACATCGGGCTCGAGCGCGCCGCGTTCCTGCACATCGCCGATGTCTTCGTCGGCAACGGCACGCCGCGCGGCGACCATGGGCCCGGCGCCGTGCCGCCGCCGCCGATCGAGCGGCTCGTCTTCGAAGGCCAGACGCTGACCGTGCAGGTGATCAAGGATCCGATCGGTACCAAGGGCGCCCGGCTGTCGACGCAGATCTCGATCGCCGGACGGCTGCTCGTGTTCCTGCCGCAAGACACGCATATCGGCATCTCGCAGAAGATCGGCTCGCCGGAGCTGCGCGAGCAGTTGCGTGCCCGCATGACGCTGCTGGCGCGGGTCGATGGCGATGCCGGGGCAGTCGACGGCGATAAGAAGGCGGCCGACGGCAAGGGCGGCGGCTTCATCCTGCGCACCAATGCCGCCGAGGCGAGCGACACGGAGCTTGCCGACGACATCGCCTACTTGCGCAAGACCTGGGCCATGGTGCGCGACCGCGCCTTCAAGTCACCGGCGGGAACGCTGCTGCACCAGGATCTCAGCCTCGGTGAGCGGGTGCTGCGCGACCTCGTCGACGAGCGCACCCAGACGATCCGCATCGACTCCAGGATGCAGTTCGAGGAGCTCTCAAGGTTTGGCCGCGAATACACGCCCGGCGCCGTCGGCAAGCTGCAGCACTACGCCGGCGAGCGGCCGATCTTCGACCTGTTCTCGATCGACGACGAGATCGCCAAGGCGCTGCTGCGGCGCGTCGACCTGAAGTCGGGCGGCTATCTCATCGTCGACCAGACCGAGGCGCTGACCACGGTCGACGTCAACACCGGCGGCTTCGTTGGCGCGCGCAACTTCGACGACACGATCTTCAAGACCAACCTCGAGGCCGGCCAGGCGATCGCGCGGCAGCTTCGGCTGCGCAACCTCGGCGGCATCATCATCATCGACTTCATCGACATGAGCCGCGAGGAGCATCAGGTTGCCGTGCTGGCCGAGCTGAAGAAGCAACTGGCGCGCGACCGGACCAAGATCACGGTGAGCGGCTTCACCCAGCTCGGCCTGGTGGAGATGACAAGAAAGCGCACCCGCGAATCGCTGGCCCACATGCTGTGCGAGCCGTGCCCCACCTGCAAGGGCCGCGGCGAGACGAAGACGGCACGCAGCGTCTGCCACGACATCCTGCGCGAGATCCTGCGCGAAGCACGGCAGTTCAACCCGAAGGAATTTCGGGTCATCGCTTCGGCCTCGGTCGTCGAGATGCTGCTCGACGAGGAGAGCCAGCACCTGGCCGGCCTGTCCGATTTCATCGGCAAGCCGATTTCGCTGCAGGCCGAGCCGTTCGCTAATCCCGAACAATACGACATCGTTCTGCTCTGATGCGGGCCGGCCATGTTTCGGCAGTGGCGCAACCCGATTCATGCAATGCCTTTCGAGGCGCCGATCGCCAACGCGCTGGCCGAGGAATTCGCCGCGCTTCGCCTCGGCCGTCGCGTGCAGTTGCTGCGCAAGGCGGCAGTGCGCGAGCTCATGCTGGTCGGCAGCGGCCAGTCGCGCCGGAGGGTCGAGAGGGTGCCCGGCGACGTGCGCAGGATGCTCTGGGTCTACACCTGGACGACGGTGGGCGACGCGATCATGGACCTGGCGCCGCGCATCCTCGTGCCGCGCCGGGTCGCCGTCGACCTCCTGATTGCGCCGGTGCTGGCGCCGCTGTTCGCCGGCGACCGACGCTTGCGCAAGGTGCATTCGAGTCTCGAGACACTGACAGGCGACATCGATTTCGTGCTCCTCGATTCTTTCCGGACGACGTCGCTGCGCCTGAAGGCGAAGCGTTACGCCGGGTTGTCGTTCGCCTCGATGCGAGGCCACAACGCCGGCGAGTGCTTCGATCGCGTCGCCTTCGCCGATCGGCGCATGCGGCAGCTGTTCGGCCTGCCGCTCGAGGAAGTGGTGCAGCCCCGACTCGATCTCGGCGAGGCCGGCGGCAAGGTGTTCGACGACGTGCGCTTTCGCATCGCCGTGCCGGTCGGCGCCCGGGTCGCTCGCAAACGCTATCCGCACTGGAACGAGACTCTGGCGGTGATCGTTGCCGGCTGGCCGCGCCACATGGCGCCGCCGCTGTTCATCCTGCTCGGCCACGGCGAGTCGGCGCGCCGCGATCTGCGGGCGATCGGGCCGGCGTTCGTGGCCGCACATGCCGTGAGCCAGGTCGACAGCGGTGACCTGCGCAAGGTGGCGCTCGACATTGCCGAATGCGATGCATTCCTCGGCGTCGACGGCGGCCTGATGCACGTGGCGATGGCGGTCGGCACGCCGGGTCTCGCCTTGTTCGCCCAGGTCGACCCGGCCTATTTCCTGCGCTCCGTCGGCACGATGCAGGCGCTGCGCTGCGAAGACGAGGTCTCGGCGCTCGAGCCGGAGCGCGTCGCGGCCACGTTTCTGGCGGCGCTGCCGGGCATCGCCGGCGCGCGACGCTAGCTTAGCTAACCAGCCCGGCGTTGCGGTGCGCGGCGGGCGATGTCCACAAGAGGCTCAGCGCTCGCCGACTGCGTCGATTGCTCTATCGGCTTCCTCGCCAGCGCGACGTAGTCAGTCGGTGTCGTCGTCTGCAGCAGCGGCTCGAGTCCGCAGTGCCGGAGCACCTGCTCGACCAGCCCCGGATCGAACACATGATGGTGCAGGCCACGGTTCTCGAAGTTGGTGCGGCCGCGGCGCTCCAGCGTTTCGCGGTCGCCGGCTTCGGGCGTCATCGCGTAGTCGTGGCGATCGAGGATCTCTTCGAGGTGCGTCAGGTCGTGCTCGGTCGTGCCCGCCGCGTAGTCGTCGAGCAAATGGCCGAACGCCGTGATCTCGCGGCGGTGGTCGAAATTGCTTTCACGGCGCGGCAGCACCAGCAGCAGGTGGCCACCGGGCCTGAGGATGCGCAGCCATTCGGCGAGCGCCTTCAGCGGATTGGCAATGTGCTCGAGGTTGTTCGATGACAGTACGAAGTCGTAGGTCGCCGGCGGGATGCGGGCCAGGTCGGTGGCGTCGCAGACGTACTGACGGCCGACGCGGCCCTTCAGGTAGCGATAGGTCTGGCCCTCGGCGAGCCGACCCTCCCACATCGTCGTCGCTGCGAAGTTGACGCCGTCGACGCTCTTCGCCACGGCATAGACCGGCAGGTCGCGGCGAAAGAGTTTGGTCGGCCCGCCTATCTCGATTCCCGTGCCGCCGCGCAGCGGCGCTTGGTAGTCGCGATAGCCGGACAGCGGCGCGCGCAGCGCGCGCTTCAAGTTGCGCACGAGCTTCCAGTAGAAGGGCTTGCGTTCGGTACCCGCGGTCGACGGCTCCATCACGACGGCCGGCCTTACTTGCCGCGGGCCCACTTCAAGAGGCGTTGGGCGCGCTTGATCCAGCCGCGTGGTGGCACCACGTAGTCGGGGAACAGCGTGATGCCCGTGACCTCGTCGTGCGGCGGCTGCATCGGGCGCTTCTCGATGACCAGAACGCTATCGTAGTAGTGCAGCGAATGGGCAGAGCGCGTGAACTCGGCAACGTCGAGGCGCCGCGGCTCGCGCGAGTGCCAGGCATTCAGGGCGTCGATCCAGTCCTTGCTGTATTCGATGAACGAGCCGCGCCGGCGCACGCCGCCGCCGAAGCCGCGCCAGTACGAGGTGTGCAGGTCTTCGCAGAGGTAGACGCCGTGCGGCTTGACATGCCTGAACAATTCCTCGAAGGTCGCGATCTGCTGCTCCATCATGTGGCCACCGTCGTCAATGAGGATGTCGATCGGCGGCACCGCCTTCGCGACCTCGCGCAGGAAAACGCGGTCGCCCTGGTCGCCGATGAGGATCGTCGCACCGTCCTGGTCGAAGCGCCGGCATTCGGGGTTGATGTCGACACCGTAGATCCGCGTGCCCGGACCGAAGTAGTCCTGCCACATCTGCAGCGAGCCGCCCTGCGAGACGCCGAACTCGACGACGACCGGCGACCGTCCGCGTAAGGGTGCGAAGTGGCGATCGTAGATCTCGAAGTAGTGCATCCACTTGTGAATGCGCCGGCCGGTGTTCTGCCGGAAATACGCCTCGAGGTCGTTCACGCGCGCGCCCTCCTCTGCGACCCTCGAACCGCCGCGAGCGGGATCGCAACCGTCGAAGCGACGACGGTGGGCCCGCCGAGCAACTCACGCGCCCCGCCGAGGACCCGCTGCGGCGTCATCGTCTCGAGGCAATCGCTGCGGCTCGCGGGGTGGCGCTCGACGGTGTCGTCCGAACTCTGAGAATCGACGACGATCCATTCATCGGCGTATGCCCTCGAGGTCAGGCAGGCGCCGATGTTCGCCACTTCGCTCTTCGTGATGACGATGACCGAGAGGTGTGCTGAATGCATGCGGCCTCGTTGCAGGGCAGGCGATTGTAAGCAGGCCGCTTCGGGGGCACGTCGATAATGCGGGCCCATGCTCGGAGCTTCCTTGCCGCTGCGCGCTCGCATCGCTCGCATCGCGCCCTTTTTCGCGAACAGTCGGCGCGGCTTTGTCATCGCGTTCTTCGGTTCGGTGGTCGGTGCCTTCACCGAGCTGCTCATCCCCATGCTCATGAAGTGGCTGCTCGACAACGGCTTCCAGCTCGGCGCCGTGCCCTTGTGGATGGTGCCAGCCGCCGTCATCGGCCTGACCTTCGTTCGCGGCATCGCCGGCTACGTCTCGCAATACGGGATGGCCTGGGCCTCCAACCGCGGCGTCCTCGAAATGCGCGGCGCGATGTTCGCGCGCCTGCTCGACGCCGAGCCGGCGCTGTTCACTCGCAACAACGCGAGCAGCCTGATCAACACCCTCACCTTCGAAGTGCAGAACGGCGCGACGCAGCTCGTTTATTCGCTGCAAAGCCTGGTTCGCGATTCGCTCACTCTGGTCGTGATGATCGGCTACATGCTCTACCTGAATTGGGAGCTGACGGTCATTGTCGCCGTGCTCATGCCGGCGGTGGCGGCTGTGATGCGCTACTACAGCAAGCGGCTGCATCGCTTCACCGTCGAAAGCCAGAGAGCGACCGACGAGCTGGCCTACGTCGTCGAGGAGAACGTGCATGCCTGGCGCAGCGTGCGGCTGCATGCAGCGGGCCGTTCGCAGGCCGAGCGCTTTCGCGCCCTGAGCGATCGACTCAGGCGCACGTCGACCAAGGCCGTCCTCGCCGCGGCGACGATGACGCCGCTGACCCAGGTGCTCGCCTCGTGCGCGCTGGCCGCCGTGATCACGGTCGCGATCTGGCAAAGCGGCCACGACCGCACGACCGTCGGCGGCTTCGTCGCCTTCATCACCGCGCTCATGCAACTGATCGCGCCGATGAAGCACCTCGCCGAAATCTCGGCGCCGATCACGCGCGGCATGGCCGCCCTCGATCGCGGTGTGACGCTGATCGACGCGACGCCGCCCGAAAAAGGCGGTAGCTTCGATCCAGGCCGAGCGCGGGGCCATATCGAGATGGAGAGCGTGACCGTCGCGTACCGCAGCGACCAAGCGCCAGCGCTCGACGGCGCGACTTTGCATCTCGAGCCCGGCGAAACGGTCGCCCTCGTCGGACCGTCGGGCGCAGGCAAGACGACGATCGTCAATCTGTTGCCGCGCTTCATCGACCCGAGCTCGGGAAACGTCAAGCTCGACGGCGTGCCGCTTGCGAGTTGGAACGTCGAGGCCTTGCGCCGCCAGTTCGCCCTCGTCAGCCAGGATGTCTCGCTCTTTAACGCCAGCGTCGCGGCCAACGTCGCACTCGGCGCGACGGCCGATCGCGAGCGTGTACGTGAGGCCCTGCGCGCCGCCAACCTGCTCGAGTTCGCCGAGTCGCTGCCGAGCGGCATCGACACCGTCGTCGGCCACAACGCGAACGAGCTTTCGGGCGGGCAAAGGCAGCGCCTGGCCATCGCCCGCGCCATCTACAAGGACGCGCCCGTTCTCATCCTCGACGAAGCGACGTCGGCGCTCGACTCCGAATCCGAGCGCCTCGTCCAGGAGGCGCTGGAGATGCTGATGCAAGGCCGCACCAGCCTCGTCATCGCGCATCGCCTCTCGACAATCGAACGGGCGACGCGCATCCTCGCTCTCGACGCGGGCCGCATCGTCGAGCAGGGAACGCATGCCGAGCTGATCGCCCAAGGCGGCCTCTATGCCCGCCTGCACGCACTGCAATTCAGGAGATGACCATGAGCAACGCACAGATCAGCCGCTATCCCGTGCCCGAGCTCGCCGAGCTGCCCGACGATTTGCGCGCGAAGATTTTCGAGGTCCAGGAGAAGGCGGGCTTCGTTCCCAATGTCTTCCTCGCCTTCGCGCACCGGCCGGCCGAGTTCCGCGCCTTCTTCGCCTATCACGACGCGCTGCTGCTGCGCGAATCGGGCCTCACCAAGGGCGAGAAGGAGATGATCATCGTCGCCACGAGCGGGGCCAACAACTGCCTCTACTGCGTCATCGCGCACGGGGCGATCCTGCGTGTCTACGAGAAGCAGCCGATGCTTGCCGACCAGGTTGCGGTGAACTATCGCAAGGCCGACATCACGCCGCGGCAAAAGGCCATGCTCGGCTTCGCGATGAAGGTCTGCAACGACTCAGCGGCGATCGGCGACGAAGACTTCGCCGCGCTACGCGATCATGGTTTCAGCAACGACGACGCGTGGGACATTGCCGGGATCACGGCCCTCTTCGGGCTGTCGAACCGGATGGCCAACTTCACTTCGATGCGGCCGAACGACGAGTTCTATCTGATGGGGCGCCTGCCGCGCCCGGCGAAGGCCTGAGGCAACGGCGCGGGCCATGTTCTCCATCGTCATTCCGACCTGGAACAAACTGCCCTCCCTGAAGCTGGCTGTCGAGACGATCCGCCGCCACTCGGCGCATGCGCACGAGCCCCTGGTCTACGTCAACGATGGTGCCGAGGGCACGCTCGCCTGGGTTCGCGCGCAGGGGCTGGCGCACACGGCGAGCGCCGGCAACGTCGGCATCTGCTATGCCGTGAATCGCGCCGCCGCCCGCCCACGCTGACCCAGCCTTCGTTGCGGCTCATGTCGAACACGCCGTAGGGGATCACCTTGCCCAGTTCGAGGTCGGGGAAGTCGTAAAAGTCGACCCGTTCGGGCTCGCCCTTGCGCTGCCACTCGCGCCCGGCGTTCTTGAACTGGCCCACGAGTTCCTTCTTCTTCGTATCGACCGAAATCACCGGCTGCCCGCGCTGCTGGAAGCGCTTGACCTTGGCGTTGATGTGCTCGAACTGCGCGTTGCGGTCGGGGTGCGTCGTGCCCTCCAGAGTCCTTGCGGTTGCCCTGTAGGCTGTAGCCATCGGCATTGAGCAGGTGCGCCACCGCCCTGGCACTGATCGGGTGACCTTGCAGCGACAACTCCTGCGCGAGATGGCTCGTGCTCTTGCAGGTCCAGCGCAAGGGCGACTGCGGATCGCCGCGCGTCAAAGGGGCCACCAGGCGATCCAACTCTTGGCTCAGCCGCGGGTCCGTCTCGGTCAGCCGCTTACGCCCGCCTCCGGGCTTGCGCAGCCGCGACGTGACCTCAGCA
>JBDTIO010000653.1:0-5374 GCA_039936375.1 Caldimonas sp.
CTGATCACCATGGCATCGACCCGCAAGAACACCGTGAACCCGTACCGAACGCTCGCCGCGATGCTCCTGTTCGTCGCCGGCGCGGCGCTGGCCCAGCCGCCGCCCACGGTGCTGCTGCGCGGCACGATCGAAAAGGTGGATGCCACCACGCTCGTGCTGAAAGAGCGCGACGGCCGCGTCGTCTCGCTGAGCTATGCCGACGACTTCAGCGTCAACGAAGTCCTGCCCATCGACCCCGCCGCCATCCAGTCGGGCTCCTTCGTCGGTACGACGGCCGTGCCGGGAGCCGACGGCGCGCTCTCGGCCGTCGAGGTTCACGTGTTTCCCGAGGCGGCGCGCGGGCGGGGCGAAGGTCACCGTCCCTAGGATCTGCTGCCGAACTCGACAATGACCAATGCCACGGTGACGAAGATCACCTCGGGTCCGAACGATCGGACCATGACGCTGCACTACAAGGACGGCGAAAAGACGATCCACGTGCCGAACGGCGTGCCCGTCGTCACCATGAAGCCGGCCGACCGGTCCTTGCTCGTCGTGGGGGCCAAGGTACTCGTCACCGAGCAGGTGCGGAACGGTCAGGCGGTCGCCCTGCGCGCCCAGGTCGGGCGCAACGGTTTCACGCCGCCGATGTAAGCCGGCGGCGCTTGACCGCGTCGCTCAAGACTTCAGCCGGCCTCGAAGCGGCCGTGCCGGCCGCTGCCCTGGACGAAACGCCTGGCGCCGCCTTCGGCTTCGCCCGATGCCAGCGTCGCCCGGCCAAACGCGAATTCCTGTGCCAGCGCCTCGGCCATCGGCAGGCCATGTTGGCGTCGAGCGCTCAGCCTGTCGTTCCTCATGCATTGCATTGGAAACGAGGCGATCTGTCGCGCGAGCGAGAGCGCCGCCGAGAGTGCTTCGCCCGGCGCGACGACGCGATTGGCCAAGCCGAGTTGCAAGGCTTCTGCCGCGTCGACCGCGCGACCGCTGAGGATCAGATCCATCGCCCGGCTCTCGCCGATGAGGCGCGGCAGGCGCACGGTGCCGCCGTCGATCAGCGGCACGCCGAAGCGCCGGCAGAAGACGCCGAAGATCGCCGTCGACGAGGCGACGCGCAAATCGCACCAGAGGGCGAGCTCGATGCCGCCGGCCACCGCATAACCTTCGACCGCGGCGATCACCGGCTTGGTCAGGTCGAGCCGAGTCGGACCCATCGGCCCGTTCTTGTCGATGTCGTCGTCGAGCGCCAGCGCGAGGCCGTGATCGGCGGCGCCGAGCTCGCCCGTCGATGAGCCGCTGGCGACTGCGCGCAGGTCGGCACCGGCGCAGAAATGCTCACCCGCGCCGGTGAGGATGGCGACGCGCGCCTCGGCATCGGCATCGAACTCGCGAAACGCGGCGGCCAGGGCGCAGGCGGTCGGCCCGTCGACGGCATTGCGAACCTCGGCGCGGTCGATCGTCACGACCCAGATCTCGCCGCCGCGATCGATGCGCACGTTGCTCATGGTGGTGGGTCCTTGCAGGAGGTCGTTGCCCCGTCACGGCGAGAATAGCCGACCCATGATCGCCACTTTCCTGCGAACACCGCGTTCGCCGCGCACCATCGTTGTCTGGCTCGCGCTGTGGCTCAGGATCGTCGGCAACCTGGCGCTCTGGCGCGAGCTCTGGCAGGTCGGCAGCGGTGGCGATACCTTCACGATCATCGCGCCGGGTACCTTCCTGATCGTCTTCTCGGCGACTCTAGCGCTCCTCGCGCTTACGGCATGGGGGCGGCCCATGAAGCCGCTGTGGATCGCGATCCCGGTAGCAGCCGGGGTCGCCCAGTATTTCATGCTGAGCTACGGCGTCGTCATGGACACGACGATGCTCGCCAACACGATGCAGACCGACCCGGCCGAAGTCCGCGACCTGCTCGGCTGGGCTTTTCTCGGCAACGTGCTGCTCGTGGCGGCGCTGCCGGCCGCGCTCGTGTTCATCGTTCCCGTCCTGCGCACGCGCTGGTGGACGCAGGTGTGGAAGAACGCCGCGCTGTTCGTCTGTGCGATCGCGGTGGGCTCGCCCTGGCGTTCGCGATGTTCAGC
Organism: Caldimonas sp.; assembly: GCA_039936375.1. Taxonomy (GTDB): domain Bacteria; phylum Pseudomonadota; class Gammaproteobacteria; order Burkholderiales; family Burkholderiaceae_C; genus Schlegelella_A. Next base: position 2,058 of record JBDTIO010000653.1, read on the forward strand.
AGTTGGCGCCGCTGGTGCGAAACCACATGGACCTGCGCTACATCGTCAATCCGGTCGCCGGCCTGTCGGCGGGGGCGTCGGTGATCGTCCGGCCGTTGTTCAAGCGCCAGCACGGGCTCGAGCCGATCTCGGCCGGCGCGGCGCTGGGGTCGAGCTATGCGGCGCCGGCGAAGCCGCCGCTGTTGGTCATCGTCGTCGGCGAAACGGCGCGGGCCGATCACTTCTTGCTCGACGGCTATCCGCGCGACATCAACCCCGAGCTGGCCAGGCGTGAGGTGCTGAGCTTTCGAAACGTGCGCTCGTGCGGCACGGACACGCGCGACTCCGTGCCGTGCATGTTCTCGTCGCTTAGCAAGGAAGCGTTCGAGAAGAGCAAGGTCGACCACGAGAACCTGCTCGACCTGCTCCGGGCCACGGGCCCCGCCGTGCTCTGGATCGACAACCAGGCCGGCTGCAAGGAGGTGTGCGACGGGGTGCCGACGGCGTCGACGTCGGACCTGCCGGCCGGCCTGAAGAAGCGCCTCTGCGTCGACGGCGAATGCTTCGACGAAGCCCTGCTCGTCGGCCTCGACGATCGCATCGCCAAGCTGCCCGAAGAGCGGCGCAGGCGCGGCATCGTCGTCGTGATGCATCAGATTTGAAGCCACGGGCCGGCGTATTTCAAGCGCTCGCAACCGGCGCAGAAGCACTTTCTTCCCGAGTGCACGAATACCACGCTCGGCGACTGCGATCCGGCACAGCTCGTCAATGCCTACGACAACTCGATCGTCGAGACCGATCATTTTCTGGCGAGCGTGGTCGATTGGCTGAAGAGCCGCGACGGTTTCGCGCCGGCCTTGCTCTACATGGGCGACCACGGCGAATCGCTCGGAGAGCACGGCATCTTCCTGCACGGCCTGCCGTATTCGATCGCGCCCGAAGGGCAGAAGGAGATTCCCTTTGTCGCCTGACTCGGCGATGCGCTGGTCGAGCGGCGCGGCCTTGACGTCGCCTGCCAGCGCGGCCGCGCCGACACGCCACTCAGCCACGACAACCTGCACCACACCGCGCTCGGCCTCGACGCCTTCGCCCCCCGTCGCAAGGGCGGCTGACAGCTCAGGAGACAATGTAGGCCGCGGCGCCGGTCGCCAGCAGCTGGCCGCCGGCGTCGCTGAACTCCATGCGCGTCGTCGACGCGCGTGAGCCGAGGCGAAGCACCTCTCCGGTCATCTCGAAGCGCGTGCCCGTTGCCGGACGCAGGTAGTCGATGCGAAGATCGATCGTGCCGAGCTTGCCGAAGCGCTGCATCCGATCGGTCGGCGCCTCGTCGCGGTGCCGTGCGCCGATGGCGGCCATGATGGCCAGGCCCGCCATCGCGTCGAGCGCGGCACTGATGACGCCGCCGTGCAGGCGCTGGTGCGCGTAGTGGCCAATCAGCTCGGGCCGCATCTCGAGATGGCCGCGCACGCTTTCGGCCGATACCGCATCGATGCGCAGGCCGATGACGCGATTGAAGGCGATGCGTTCCTCGAAGAGCCCGCGGAGCAGGGCGACGAATTCGGCTTCGAACGGAGGTGACGGGGTCATGGTGGCAAGCGTTTTCCGAGGCGCCGACGAAGTGTCGCCGAAGAGGGGCATCGCCTTCCGACATCGGCCGTGAACGCAAGAGCTCGGGCCTTCGGTTCGCTTCGTTCAGGGCTGAAGCTCGACCAGGCACTGGCGCGCCGCCACCTGGTCGCCGGCGCGCGCATGCAGCACGGCGACGATGCCGGCGCGGGGCGCGCGGATCTGGTGCTCCATCTTCATCGCCTCCAGCACGACGAGCAGCGCCCCCGACTCGACCCGGCCGCCGGCCGCCACCAGCACCTGCGTGACGCGGCCGTGCATGGGCGCCAGCAGGCGGCCCGGCGTGGCCGCCGCGCTGCCGGCCCGGCCGCGCAGGCGCGTGTCGACAACGGCGATTTCGGCGCCTTCGCCGAGCCACCAGCTCGCATCGCCGTCCCGCGCGAAGACGGTACGAACGAGGCGGCCGTCGATGGTCGCGTCGACCTCGCCGCCATGGGCGTCGAGGTGACGCGACGACAGTGCCTCGACGCGATGGCGGATGCCGGCACAACGGGCGACGAAGGCGTCGCACGTTCCTTCGAGCCGCCACTGCCTGACCGCCCCACCGAGCGCGATCGACACGTCGCGATCCAGCACCGGCGAAGACGACCAGCCGGACCAGAGCGCCGGCACGTGCTCGCGCGGCAGCAAGCCGATCGCCGCGGCGGCGAGCGCCTCGAGCCATGTTGGTGGTTCTTCGGTGCGTGAAGCGTCGTCCGGAAAATGCGCGGCGAGGAAGCTCGTCGTCGCCGCGCCCGAAGCGAAGGCGGGGTGGCGCAACAGGCGGGCGAGAAAGGCGCGGCTGGTGGTGACGCCGAGGCAGACCGTGCGATCGAGCGACTCGGCGAGGCGGGTGATGGCGCCATCGCGCGTCGTTGCGTGGGCGACGAGCTTGCCGAGCATGGAGTCGTAGAAGGCGCTGACCTCGCAGCCGCTGGCGAGTGCATGGTCGCAGCGAACCAGCGGCGGCGCCGACCAGCGAACGACGCGCCCCGCCTGCGGCAGAAAGCCTTGCGCCGGATCTTCGGCGCAAAGGCGCGCCTCGATCGCATGGCCACCGCACTCGTAGCGAGCCAGCGCTTCGGCCTGCGTCATCGGCAAGGGCTCGCCCGCGGCGACGCGAAGCTGCCATTCGACGAGGTCGACGCCAACGAGCGCCTCGGTCACCGCGTGCTCGACCTGCAAGCGTGTGTTCATCTCGATGAAGGAGAAGGCGCCGTGGCGGTCGAGCAGGAACTCGACCGTGCCGGCGCCGCGGTAGCCGACCTCACGTGCGGCCGCCCCGGCCACGTCGCCCATGGTCCGGCGCAACGCTGGCGAGACGGCGGGCGAGGGCGCTTCCTCGATCAGCTTCTGGTGCCGACGCTGCACCGAGCAGTCGCGCTCGCCGAGATGGATGACACGGCCGTGCGCATCGGCGAAGACCTGGATCTCGACGTGCCGCGCATCGACGACAGCCCGCTCAAGCAGTACAGGGTTCACGTCCTTCTTCCATCTGGTGAATCCATTTTCAAGCGGAAAACGGCGGACACGGAAGGAAATCTGAATGTGAAGTTAACTGCGCAATCCGAAGCGCAGCATGTGGTCGAGATTCGCGATCCCGACGACGAAGACAGGACTGTTGTTTCCTTTCACATGATCGCGCTGAGGTCGTAACGTGGCGGTTAAAATCCGCGAATCCGCTCTCGGTACATTCGTGCGATCAACTGGACGCTCATGGTGGCAAGCTGGTT
>JBDTIO010000654.1:0-6397 GCA_039936375.1 Caldimonas sp.
GTCGATGCGGCGTCGCAGGACCTGCTGCAAGCCGGCAGCGTGAAGGTGGCGATCGACGACTTGCGACCGCTCGAGCGCGTGGCGCGACTGTCGCGCGTCGACATCGACGCGCCGCATGTTCTCGCCGTTCGCAACGCGGCGGGCCACGTCAACCTGCTGCTCGCCGCCGGAGATTCGGCCGGGCAGCCCGTGCCGGTCGCGCGCGTGCCGCTGCCGACGACGGCGGCGAGCGCCGCCGCTGGGGCCAAGCCGAACGCCGCGAGCCCGGCCGCACCCTGGAAGGCGACGCTGGCGGCGCTCTCGATCCGCGCCGGCCAGCTCGACTGGCGCGATGCGACGACCAAGCCACGGGCCGAGCTTGCCTTGACCGACTTCTCCTTCGACGCGCAGGCGATCGGCTGGCCGCTCGATGCGCCGGTCGTCTTCAAGGGCGAGGGTGTCGTCGGCACGGCGAAGGATCACGGCAAGCTGGCGTTCTCCGGGCAAGGCAATGCCGCCGGTGCCGCGCTGCAGATCAAGCTCGACACCTTGCCGCTGATCGCCGCGCATCCGTATCTGCGCGGTGTGCTTGCGCCGATGCTGGTCGGTGACTTGAGCGCCGATCTCGGCGTCGAATGGCGGCCGACGGCCCAGGGGCCGCAGCTGAAGGTCGCGTCGAAACGGATCGCCCTGGCATCGCTCATGCTCGGCGAGGCCGGGTCGCCTGAGCTAGCGGTCGAGTCGATCGAGCTGCTCGATGCGCAGGTGGATACGGCCGCCCGCCGCGCCAGCATCGGCCGGCTCGCGCTGCGCGGCCCGCGCGTTCGCGTCGACCGAAGCGCCGACGGGCGCTGGAACTTCGACCGCTGGTCACGCGAGGGCGGCTCGGCGGCCACGGCGGCCGTACCGTCGTCTTCCACGGCGAGTTCTCCGAAGGTCGATTCGGCGGCGACCGCGGCGTCGGCGCCGGCGGTGGGCACGGGCGGCTGGAAGCTCGCACTCGGCGACCTGGTCATCGACAAGGGCCGCGCGAACTTCGCCGACCACTCGCTCGCCGAGCCCGTCGCCCTCGACGTCGCCGACCTGGCGCTGCAGTTTCACGGCTGGGCGCTCGACAGTGCGGGCGTTGCGCCGTTTCGCGTCGCCGCGCGCCTGGCCGTTCCGGCCGGCCCGACCGGCAACGCGGTCAGCAGCGGCGTCGTCGGCAGCATCGACGTGCGCGGCGAAATGAAAGGCTTCGGCCAAGGTGTCCCGTCGAGCGTGAAGGCGAAGCTGCTGCTCAAGGAGCTGCCGCTGCACCTGCTCGACCCGTACCTCGATGCCTTCTTCGACATCGACGTGCAGAAGGCGCAGACCAGCTTCAAGGGCGACGTCGCCTGGGAGCGGCGCAGCAACGGGCCAAGCCTGCGCCTGCGCGGCGACGCGACCGTCGACGACTTTCGCGCCGCGAGCGCAGGCAACGACCACGCCGCAACCAGGCATGCGCTTGCGATGGTGCGCGACACGGCGCCGACAGGGCAGCTGCTGAACTGGAAGTCGCTGTCGATACGCGGCATCGACGTCGCCCTCGCGCCGGATGCGGCGCCGCGCATCGCCGTCGCCGAGACGGCGCTCAGCGACTTCTTCGCCCGCATCGTGCTCGACGAGAACGGCCGGCTCAATCTGCAGGATGTCGCCAGGAGCCCGTCGGCCGCGGCACCCTCGGCGAGTGCGCCGAGTTCGGCGAACGTCGCGAGCGTGCCCGTCGCGGTTTCCGCTGCGTCGTCCGGCCCAGCGCCGATCTTCGAGTTCGGGCCGATCGTCGTCGTCAGCGGTCGCGTCAACTACAACGATCGTTTCGTCAAGCCGAACTACACCGCCAATCTGAGCGAGCTGAACGGCAAGCTCGCGGCGTTCTCCTCGCAGTCACCGGCCGCCGGCGCGCCGCCGCAGCTCGCCGACCTCGAATTGCGCGGCCGCGTCGAAGGCACCGCGACGCTCGAGATCACCGGCCAGGTGAACCCGCTCGCCAAGCCCCTCGCGCTCGACCTGAAGGCGAAGGTTCGCGACCTCGAATTGCCGCCGCTCTCGCCCTACGCGATCAAGTACTCGGGCTACGGCATCGAGCGCGGCAAGATGAGTGTCGACCTCGCTTATCTCGTCAAGCCCGACGGCCAGCTGACGGCGAGCAACAAGATCGTCCTCAACCAGCTCGCGTTCGGCGACAAGGTCGAAGGCTCGACGGCGAGCCTGCCGGTGAAGCTCGCGGTCGCGCTCCTCGCGGACCGGCAGGGCGTCATCGATCTCGACCTGCCGGTGAGCGGCTCGATCAACGATCCGCAGTTCTCGCTCGGCGGCGTCATCTGGAAGGTCATCACCAACCTCGTCGTCAAAGCGATCACCGCGCCGTTCAGCCTGTTGTCGTCGGCCCTGGGAGGCAACAGCAGCGAGCTGTCGAGCGTCGAGTTCGCTCCCGGCACGGCGGTGCTCGATGCCGACGCGAAAGAGCGCCTCGACAAGGTCGCCAAGGCGCTCGTCGACCGGCCGGCGCTGATGCTCACGGTGAGCGGCGAGAGCCGGCTCGATGTCGAAAAGGAAGCCTGGAAGCGTGACCGGCTGCACCAGATCGTGCGATCGGAAAAGCGCCGCCAGGCCATCGCCGATGGCGCCAGCCCGAGTGCCGAGGTCGTGGTCGGCGCCGCCGAGTACCCGACGTTCCTGAAGGAGGTCTACAAGCGCGCCGACATCGTCAAGCCGAAGAACGTCGTCGGCTTGACCAAGGACTTGCCGACGAAAGAGATGGAAGCGCTGCTGCTCGCCAGCATCACCGTCGCCGACGATGCGATGCAGCAGCTCGCGACACGCCGCGCCGTTGCCGTTCGCGACTACCTCGCCACCAAGGAGCTGCCGACCAGCCGCCTCTTCCTCGGCGCACCGAAGGCGGCGACCGACGACTCGGCGAAGTGGACGCCGCGCGCCGACCTCAAGCTCGCTGCGCAATAGTTGCGCCGTTCGGGCCGAGCAGGGCATGGAACCGGCCTGGCGGAGTCGTCAGATCGAGCCCGTCGATGACCGCGCTGGCGCCGAACTGCTCGCTCCGCTTGGCGATGACAAGCCTGGCAGGCTCAGCCGTGCGCGGGTGCCAGGCGGGCCCGCAAGGCGGCGCTGAAACTGTCGACGGCGAAGACGAGCAGGAACATCGCGATGAGCAGGGTCGCGGCCTGCGCCTGCTGAAAGATCGAGAGGTAGAAGTAGAGCAACTGGCCGAGGCCGCCGGCCCCGACGAAGCCGAGCACGGCGGCCATCCGGATGTTCATCTCGAGCCGGTAAAGCGCGTAGGCGATGCCTTGAGTCGTGAGCAGCGGCAGCGTCGCGTACGCGAACGCGGCCACCCGGCCGCTGCCCGCTTCGCGCAACGCGCGCTCGGGCAGCGCGGGCACGTTCTCCAGGCTTTCGGCATAGAGGCGGCCGAGCACGCCGGTGGTGTGCAGCGCCAGGGCCAGCGTGCCCGCGAAGGGGCCGAGACCGGCGGCAATCACCATCAGCGCGGCCCAGACCAGCTCGGGCACGCTGCGCAGGAAATTGAGGATGAAGCGGGCAATCAGCCGACCGGTGAGACCGAAGCGACCGGCGGCGGGAAACGCGAGCGCGCCGCCCGCGACCACGGCGAGCAGGGTGCCGATTGCGGCGACGGCGAAGGTCTGCAAGGCACCCCAGGCCGCCTTGGCGACGAAGGCCGCCGACAGGTCGGGCGGAAAGAACTCGGCGATGAACTTCGCCATGAGGTGCATCGATTCGCCGCTGAAGAGCTGGCGATAGTCGACGGCGAGATAGGCGAAGCTCGCCGCGATCGCGACGAGCACCAGCGCGAGGGTGGCGATGCCGGCGAAGGAAGGTCGTGTTTCGGTGCGCGCTGGGTCGCGCCACGCCGCGCTCGTCATGCCAGCACCTTGCGCACGGCGACGCTGATCGCGTCGGCCAGGATGACGAGCGCGAGGAAGGTGAGCAGGATGCTGCTCGCTTCGCCGCCGTTGAGCATCTTCATCGACTGATCCATCAGCTGGCCGAGCCCGCCGGCGCCGACGAAGCCCATCACCACCGAGGCGCGCACGGCGCATTCCCAGCGATAGACGGTGTACGAGGCGAGCTCCTGCGCGGCGCCGGGAACGAGCCCGTAGAACAGCGCGCCGAGGCGGCCGCTGCCGCCTTCGAGCAGGGCGCGGGCCGAGCGCGTGTCGCCCGACTCGAGGATCTCGGTGTAGACCTTGCCGAGCATGCCGCCGTAGGTGACCGCAAGGGCCAGCACGCCGGCGCCGGGGCCGAGCCCGAGGGCGCGAACGAAGACAAGCGCCCACACCACCTCGGGCACTGAGCGCAAAGCGGTGAGCAGGCCGCGCACCGCCGCGCGGGCGCCGGCATTGCGCCAGGCACCGGGGCTCGGGCCGATGCGCGCGACCGCGAGCGAGCGCGTGGCAAGCGTCGCTAGCGGCACGGCGATGACGAAGGCGAGCGAGATGCCGGCCGTCGCGATGGCCAGCGTCTCGAGCGTCGCCTTGCCAAGCAGGGCAAGGAAATCGGGCGCCGTCGACGGCGGCAGGAAGCCGCCGAGGAAATTAGCCATCACCTGCAGGTTGTCGCTGCCGAACAGCGCCCACGGGTGGAACTCGGCGAGCGCGAGCAGCGGCCAGAGGATGACCAGGCCGAGCACGAGCGCGGTCAGGCGCGCGCGTGCCGCAGGGTCGCGCGACGGCATGCCGGCGGCAGAGTGCGCGGCGGTCGCCGCGCTCATGACGGTGCCGTCACTGGCAGCCCGATCGCTTCAGCACGAGCACGTTGGCGGCGCGCTGGTCGTTGTCATCACCGTTCTCGTCGAGGCCTTGCGTCGGCAGCGTCCTGCCTTCGGTGGCGTACAACTCGTGCAGCATCGCTTTTGTGACGGCCGCGGTGGGCCGGTCGAAGACGATCTCGCCGTGCTTCATGCCGATCAGGCGCGGAAACCATTTCAGCGCCAGGTCGACGGCGTGCAGCGAAGCAACCAGCGTCGCGCGTCGGCTCTCGCTCGCGGCGACGAGCGCGCCGACGGCTTCGTCGGCGAGGGTCGGATCGAGGGCCGAGACCGGCTCGTCGGCGAGGATCAGGTCGGCCCGCTGATACATCACGCGGGCGATGCCGACGCGCTGCAGCTGGCCGCCGGAGAGACGATCGCAGCGATCGAAGACGCGGTCGTCGAGAGCGAGCGGCTGCAGTGCCGCGCGCGCGCCGTCGATGTCGCGCGGTGCGACTAGCGAGACCAGCGCCTTCCAGGTCGGCCACGTGCCGAGCCGGCCGGCGAGCACGGCGGTGACGACGCGCAGCCGCGGCGGAATCGGCGGGCTCTGGTGGACGACGCCGATTCGCGCGCGCAGCCGGCGCAGCTCGCGTGCCGGGAGTTGCCAGGGATCGACACCGAAGACGGTGACGCCGCCTTCGGTCGGCCGTAGCGACGTGCCGAGCACGCGCACCAGCGTCGTCTTGCCGGCGCCCGAAGGCCCGATCACGGCGGCGCGCTCGCCCTGCGCCAGCGACAGCGACACGGCGCGCAAGGCGCGGTGCCCGTTCGCGTGAACGAGACCGGCGGCGTCGAGCTGCAGGCTCATAGTCTTCGCCGCAACTGCGTTGTCGCCCTGGGAACGGCCCGGCGGCTCATGCGCGAGAGGGCACCGCGGCTACTTGATCAGCCCGGCCGAGCGGCCGGCCGCCTCGATGCCGTCGTAGTTCGAGCTCTGCGTCGGAATGAATTTGCTGGCCCGCTGCAGGTCCATGACTTCCTTCATCTCCGGCTTCGTCGGGTCGAGGGCGAGGAAGGCGTCGGTGAGTTTTTTCGTGATCGCCGGATCGAGCCCCGGCCGCACGGTCCAGTTGTAGTCGAAGTACGGCGGCGTCACGGCCAGCACGCGCACCTTGGCGGCGTTGGCGTTGTGCTCCTCGACGAGCTTGTCCATCACCGACGCATTGAGCACGCCGGCTTCGGCGCGACCCGACGCGACGAAGGCGAGCGTCGCATCGTGCGCGCCGGAGAAGGCCACCGACTTGAAGTCGCGCTCCGGGTCGACGCCTGCTTTTAGCAGGTAGTAGCGCGGCATCAGGCTGCCCGAGGTCGACGAAGGCGCGCCGAACGCGAAGGTCTTGCCTTTCAGGTCGGCCAGCGTCTTCGCCGGGCTGTCGATCGGGACGATGAAGCGGCTCGTGAACTTCGCGTCCTCGGCGCGCTGGACGATCGGAATGGCGCCGCCGTGCGTGCGGATGCGCGCCTGCACGTAGGTGAAGCCACCAAGCCAGGCGAGGTCGAGCTTGTCGGTGGCCAGGCCTTCGACGACGGCGGCGTAGTCGGTCACTGGAATGAACTCGACCTTCAGCCCGGTGGCCTTGGCGAGATAGTCGCCGAGCGGCTTGAACTTGC
>JBDTIO010000655.1:0-2666 GCA_039936375.1 Caldimonas sp.
CAAGCGGCTCATCAACTCTGGGTCGATATCTGAGGTCTCTGACATACGTGTCCACGTTGCTCTACGTGGACACGTAGCATCCTCGCTCAGCCCCTCTATTGGAAGACGCGGTTAAATGACCGCTTACGCTCCTTCGCAGTCAGGGCGTGATCGCGATGATCGGGTGTCGCCTGAGCGCGGGCCGGCACCGCTTCCGAAGCGCTAGCGCCGAAGCAGTCCGACTCAAGAATCGGCGGCGAGCCTTGGAGTATCCGTCCCTAGTCCCTCTAGGACGTCCAGAAGTGCGGTTTGGTCTTCATCCACACGTCTCTTAGCGACCCGGACAGCGAACATCTCGCGGGCGGCCTTGCCAGTCAGCATCGGCACGCCATCTTCCCTGCCGGTCCAGCCTCAGGGGTTCACTCCGACTCCGGGCTTGGATTGGACGGCCTTGAAACCGTAGCCCTGCAATACCGTCAAGGCCTCCGGCGTCTGAATGAAGCTGAGCCAGTCTTGTGCGGCCTTCGGATGCGCAGAATTGGCAACCGCTGCCGCAGAGTAAGACGCGACCGTATTTTGCGAAGCCGGGATTACAACGGCCTCGATCGGGTGACCGACCTGGCGTTGAAAAACGACTTCGGATTGCCAAAGCACTCCGGCGTCGACCTTGTCTTGCATGATCCACACGGGGGTTTGTCGATGGTGTACCTGCGTGATGAGGGACGTTCCGGCCTTCACTTTGCCTTCGTAAACGGTCGAGCGAAGCTCGTCGCCGCCGGCCTTCACGAGCGAGGTTTGAATCTGTCGCGAGACGCCTTCGGTGACAAGGTTGGGCAGCGCCAGGCGTACGTCAGGCCGCGCCAAATCGGTCAGGCCAGTTATGTGCTTCGGATTGCCAGCGGCAACCATGATGGCGAGGTCGTTCGTCGCGTACGACACGAGCGGTCCGACCAAGGTGCCATGATCGATCAAGGTTCTAATGCCGGCGAGGCCCGCCAGGTAGGCGTCTGGTTTGACTGTCCACGTCATGTTGCCCACCGTGATCGTTCCACCGTTGGCAAGCTGCTTCGCGAGGATGCCCGGTGGCAAGGTCTCGAAGTAGACCTTGCCCTTGTAGGCGGGGTAGGCGCTTTCGAACGCCTTGGTCAGGGGTGCCATGGCGAAGAAGGAGTTGCCGGCTACGTACAGCACAAGCTCTGCATGGCTTAAGTCGCCGTGAAAGTCGGCAAGGTTGTCGGCTTCGAAAACGGTCAGTTCGACGCCTTTCGTCGACGAGGGGTTGTTCGCGCCTTTTTGCCAAGGCGGGAACACGGTGCTGTCTCGACGAGAAGACGCAAGCGCGTCGCCGGCATGGGTGGCGCTCACGGCGCAGCCTCCCCCGCAAAGTGCAATGAGCATTGAAAGACAGGCCTGCGCGGGGATCGTCTGCGCAAAGCTGGTGAGTAACTTCATTCGGTTCCTTGATGTTTGTCGCAAAAGGGGTTGGCAGGAAGTACGACGAGGTTCGCGGCTCGTGCCTCACCCGCTCGATCTCGTCGAACGAGACCTGGTCCTCGCCCGCGGAACGTGTCAATGACTTTGCTGCACCGTTCGTCGCCACCTTAGTTTCGAAGGGTTAGTCTTTTCAGGGATCGTGGAGCCAGCGCAAAGCTACTCTTAGCCGTCTGAATTCCCCAAGCGGCTTGAAGAGCTGCTTCGATCCAGGCTTCCTCTTCCCGCGCTTGAGCCAGCCAAGCGCCGTGTCCGGACGCTGTCATCTTCCGGTAGCCGACGAAGCATCCCTCGCGCACGCGCTGCCAGTAGGCTCCCGGCGAGGCTTGTGCTTCTCGCGTGAGGCGACCGTGTCGATCCGTGTGGCCATGCTGGACCACTCCACCCAAGTACGAAAAAAGTACCGGTGAATTTTGGGAGCTCTTTTGAGACAACCGTGAGCCACTTTACCTAAACTCGATCCCAGGACTTCCCAGAAAGTCCCGTTTTCCCACCTTGACATGGTGGGGGTCGCTGGTTCGAGTCCAATCGCGCCTACCAGATTCGGTAGACGACACAAGCACTTAGCGGAAACGCTCGGTGCTTTTTTCATGTCGATACCCTTGCACGCACGTTGAGATAGCTCTTGATCGTCGCGATCGCCAACGGAGCCGCGCCGAACACGATGAAGACAATGTCGCCCGGCATGCGCAGCCACTCGATCACGTGCGACCGTTCGCTGCCAACGTAGTCCAGGCTGCGGGCATGCCAGTAGCCGTTCTGCAGCACATCCCAGACCTGCAGCAGGCCACCCGGGAACAGGCTCATCGTCACCATCATCGCCAGACCGACGTTCGTGCCCCAGAAGGCGCAGCGGATGTATTTCTCGATGCCCGGCCAGTGGGCATCGCTGCTCGTCTGCCGAAGCACGAACACCGTGAGCGCGATGGCCAGCATGCCGAACACGCCCATCATCGCGGCATGCCCGTGATTCGGCGTCAGCAAGGTGCCGACTTCGTAGTAGCTGACGATCGGCAGGTTGATCAGGAAGCCGAAGATGCCCGCGCCGACGAAGTTCCAGAAGCCCACGGCCATCAGGAAATAGAACGCCCACTTGTGCGGCAGGACCATCTCCTTGCCGCTTGCGTCACGGTCTCCGCGTGTGGTGCGAACGAAGTCCCAGGCGTCCAGGGTGAGCAAGGTGAGCGGCACCACCT
>JBDTIO010000656.1:0-6526 GCA_039936375.1 Caldimonas sp.
TCGTACTTGTGCAGGAAGTTGTCCCCACGGTTGTTGTTTGACAGCGGCCGAAATCGAGAGCTTGCATCCGCGTCAGCCCTTCAGCGTCTGCTCGAGCACGTGCAGTTGCTGGTTGAGCTCGGTGTTCTTCGTCCGTTCGGCCGAGATCTTGCGCACGGCGTGCAGCACCGTCGTGTGATCGCGGCCGCCGAACAACTCGCCGATTTCGGGCAGGCTTTTTTGCGTCATTTCCTTGGCGATGTACATGGCGATCTGGCGTGGCCGGGCGATCGAGGCCGGGCGTTTCTTCGAATACATGTCGGCGACCTTGATCTTGTAGAAATCGGCGACGGTCTTCTGGATGTTCTCGACGCCGATCTGCCGATTCTGGATCGACAGCAGATCCTTCAGCGCCTCGCGGGCCAGGCCGATGTTGATTTCCTTGTGGCTGAAGCGCGAATACGCCAGGATCTTGCGCAGCGCGCCCTCGAGCTCGCGGACGTTGGCGCGCACATTCTTGGCGACGAAGAAGGCGACGTCTTCGGGCATCGGCGTCGCCTCCTGGTCAGCCTTCTTCATCAGGATGGCGACGCGCATCTCGAGCTCGGGCGGCTCGATCGCAACGGTGAGCCCGGCATCGAAGCGCGAGGTCAGCCGCTCGTCGATGTCGACCAGGCCCTTCGGATAGGTGTCGCTGGTCATGATGATGTGCGCGCGCTTGGCGAGCAGGGCTTCGAAGGCGTTGAAGAACTCTTCTTGCGTCCGCTCCTTGCCGGCGAAGAACTGCACGTCGTCGATCAGCAGCAGGTCGAGCGAGTGGTACTTGGCCTTCAGCTCGTCGAAGGTCTTCCTCTGGTAGTTCTTCACCACGTCGGTGATGAACTGCTCGGCGTGCAGGTAGAGGATCCGCGCGTCGGGCCGGTCGGCGAGCAGGGCATTGCCGACGGCGTGGATCAGGTGCGTCTTGCCGAGGCCGACGCCACCGTAGATGAAGAGCGGGTTGTACATCTGCCCGGGTGCGCCGGCGACGTGCAGCGCCGCGGTACGCGCCATCTGGTTGGCACGGCCGGGAACGAGCGTGTCGAAGCTGAGCGCGGGATTCAGGCGGCTGCGCGAAGGCAGCGCGGTCGACAAGGCGACGTGCGCGTTTCGCCCATTCGCCGCAGCGGTCGGTGCGGCGTCGCCCTCGGGCACCCTCGGCCGCTCGGTATGCTCGGAGGAAGGGGTTGCGGTATTCGGTGCGGCGTCGCGCGTGGCCAGCATGATGTCCAGGCGCACTGGTTTGCCCGCAAGATCGGTGAGCGCATTTTCGATCCGGCCGGCGTATTGCGTGCGAATCCAGTCGAGCTTGAAACGGTTCGGCACCCGGATCGTGACCGTGGCGCCGGCATCGCCTCGATCGGCGACCTCCGCCTCGGGAAGGGGCCGAATCCAGGTATTGAATTGCTGGTCGGGCAACTCGGCGGCCAGGCGTTCGCAGCCGCGTTGCCAGAGGTCGGCTCGCATGTGTGGAGAAGTGCTTCTGGAAAGCCATGATTGTAAGCCGGAAATGGCCACGGAAGATGACTTATCCACAGGGAAAGTCCGCGTTGCAGAGGCGCCGCGGCAAGAAGCCGAGCCGGGAGGTCGCCGGTTGACGGACGGCGCGCTTCTTGTTGTAATAGAAGGTTCGCCTCGAGGCATCTTTTCAGCTCAAGAAAACCACCATGAAACGCACCTACCAGGCCTCCAAGGTTCGCCGCGCCCGCACCCACGGCTTTCTCGTTCGGATGAAGTCGCGCGGTGGCCGGGCGGTCATCAACGCCCGTCGCGCCAAGGGGCGCAAGCGCCTGGCCGTCTGAGCGGCCGCACCGAGCGGTCGATGCCTCGGCAGCGGTCTGCGGTCGAGGGGATGGCACATCTCGTCGACTCCCGGGATTTCGAGCGAGTGCTTCGCTCGCCCAGTCGAGTCCGTACCGTGCATTTCGCCGTTCACCACTTGCCGGCCGCTGCAGGCACCACAGGCAGGCTCCCGTCGGCGTCAATGACGCAAGAGTTATCAACAATGCCCGCTCTGGCCGGTGCTCGACCTGTGGATGACTCACCTCCCGAAGGCTTCGGCAGGCGGTTGGGTGTGGTCGTGCCGAAACGCCATGCTCGCCGTGCCGTGACGCGGTCGCTGCTCAAGCGTCAAGTCCACAGCGTCGCGGCTCGATACGCTACCCGCTTGGCCGGCGGTGTCTGGGTCGTTCGGTTGCGCGCGCCATTCGATCGGGCTCAGTTTCCCAGTGCGGCCTCAGCGGCACTGCGCATCGCGGCACGCAGCGAGCTGGACACGCTCTTCGAGGCCGCCGGTCGGACCGCCACATCATGAATGGCTTGACCACACGGGCCCTGATCGCTCTGGTTCGTGCCTATCGACTGTTTCTCAGCCCCTCGCTGGGCAACGCTTGCCGCTTCGAGCCGACTTGCTCGGTCTACGCGCTCGGCGCTTTGAGCAGGCACGGCGCCGGTGCCGGTACGGCGCTGTCGCTCGGCCGCATCGCTCGTTGCCAGCCCTGGTGCGCAGGCGGGCATGATCCCGTGCCCGAGCAGCCGCTACGTCTTTTCACCTCGTTGCTGGCCAGGCAGGCCGGTCGCGTCTCCCCCGCTTCCCCGGACGACGTCTCCGACGCCGCATCGTCATGACCGACATTCGTCGAACCGTTCTCTGGGTGGTGTTCTCGGCCTCCTTGTTCCTCCTCTGGAACGCCTGGAGCGTGCATAACGGCCAGCCGTCGTTTTTCAATCCGGGCGCGCGCTCGGTGGCGACTGTGGTGACGCAACCGCCGGTGGCGAGCGGAGTGGCCCCGTCCGTCGGCGCCGCCGGGTTTGCGACAGTCACCCCGGCCGCTCCCGCCGCCCAGGCCGCGCCACCGCCGGTCGCCGAGCAGGTCACGATCCGGACGGATGTGATCGAGGCCAAGCTGAGCAGCGAAGGCGGAACGCTGAGTCGAGTCGAGTTGCTGAAATACCCGGAGCACGTGGAACGTGACCTGTGGCAGCAGGTCGGGCACATCGGCGAGCAGCTTTCTTCGCTGTTCAGCAGTGAAGCAAAGCCATCGGCCGAGGCGCCAAAACCAGTCGTCTTGCTGGACGAGTCGCCGGGGCGCTACTACGTCGCCGAGACCGGTCTGATCCCGACGGTCGGCAGCGCCGGTCTGCCCAATCAATACACCGCGATGACGTTGATGCCCGGTGAGCGGACTTTGACGGCGGGCCGTGACGCCCTGCAGGTCAGGTTCGAGTCGCCCGTGGTCGGCGGATTGAAGGTCGTCAAGACCTATACCTTCAAACGCGGCGACTACGTTGTCGACGTCAAGAACGAGGTGGTCAACGATTCGGCCACGCCGATCGCCCCCAGCCTGTATGTGCAGCTGGTGCGAGATGGCATTCCGCCGCCGGGCGGCTCGAGCGTCTACTCGACCTTCACGGGGCCGGCCGTCTATACCGACACCAGCAAGTTCAAGAAGGTCGACTTCAAGAGCATCGAGAAACGTGAACCGGGCGACAAGCCCCCCTATCCCGACACCGCCGACAACGGCTGGGTCGCCATGGTGCAGCACTACTTTGCCTCGGCGTGGCTCATCGACAAGGCGGACGGCGCGAAGCAATCGCGTGAGTACTTCACCCGCAAGCTGGAGGTCACCAATCCGGCGACGGGGGCCCTGGCCCACGTGTATTCGGTGGGCATGCTGATGCCGCTGGGAACGGTGGAGCCGGGCGCCGCGAAGACCTTCGACGCGCGACTGTTCGTCGGCCCGCAAGAAGAGAGACGACTCGGCAGCCTCGCTCCCGGCCTCGAGCTCGTCAAGGACTACGGCATCTTCAAGATCCTCGCCGAGCCGCTGTTCTGGCTGCTGACCCAGCTGCACAAGATCCTCGGCAACTGGGGCTGGTCGATCGTCGGCCTGGTGGTGCTTCTGAAGATCGCCTTCTTCTGGCTCAACGCGACGGCGTATCGCTCGATGGCGAAGATGAAGGCCATCAACCCGCGGATCATGGAGATGCGTGAGCGGCTAAAGGACAAGCCGCAGCAGATGCAGCAGGAAATGATGCGCATCTATCGCGAGGAAAAGGTCAACCCGCTCGGCGGCTGCTTGCCGATCGTCGCGCAGATGCCGTTTTTCATCTCGCTGTACTGGGTGCTGCTGTCTACCGTCGAGATGCGCGGAGCGCCGTGGATAGGCTGGATCACCGACCTCTCGGCCAAGGATCCCTATTTCATCTTGCCGCTGCTGATGACGGCGACGAGCTTGCTGCAGACCTGGCTCAATCCGACGCCGCCCGATCCGGTACAAGCGAAGATGATGTGGATCATGCCGCTCGTCTTCTCGGTCATGTTCTTCGTCTTCCCTTCGGGCTTGGTGCTGTACTGGCTGACAAACAACATCCTGTCGATTGCGCAGCAGTACCTCATCAACAAGAAGCTCGGCGTCCTCAACAAGTAGGCACCGCGCGCAGGGTGGCGCGAGAATTCTGGCGATGGATGCGTTGTCGCGCGAGCACGATCCCATCCTCGCCATCGCCACGGCGAGCGGGCGCGGCGCGATCGGCATCGTCCGCATCTCCGGGCGCAGGCTCGACGCCTTGATTCTCGCGATCTGCGGCCGCCCGCTCGCGCCCCGCCACGCCACGTTCCTGGCCTTTCTCGACGCCGAGGGCACGGCCATCGATCGCGGCCTGGCGATCCACTTTCCGGCGCCGCATTCGTACACCGGCGAAGACATTCTCGAGCTCCAGGCACATGGCGGCGCCATCGTCATGCAGTTGCTGCTGGCGCGCTGCCTCGGCGCGGCCGCCGAGCTCGATGTCGCGACGGGGCAGCTCCGCCTGCCGCGCCTGCGCCTGGCCGGGCCAGGCGAATTCACCGAGCGGGCCTTCCTCAACGACAAGCTCGATCTGGCCCAGGCCGAAGCCGTCGCCGACCTAATCGACGCCAGCACCGAAGCGGCGGCCCGTTCGGCCGTGCGCTCCCTCGACGGCGCCTTCTCGCGCGAGATCGGCGCACTCGTCGACAAGCTCGTCGAGTTGCGCCTGCTCGTCGAGGCGACACTTGACTTTCCCGATGAGGAGATCGACTTTCTCGAGCGCGCCGGGGCCCGCCAGCGGCTCGCCGCGGCGGCGCTGCAGCTCGACGCCGTGCTGACGACGGCGCTACAGGGGGTGCTGCTGCGCGACGGCGTACGCGTCGTCCTCGCCGGCCAACCCAACGTCGGCAAGAGCTCGCTGCTCAACGCGCTCGCCGGTGCCGAGCTCGCGATCGTCACGCCGATCCCCGGGACGACGCGCGACAAGGTCGGCGAGACGATCCAGATCGAAGGCGTGCCGATCCACGTCGTCGATACGGCGGGCCTGCGCGAAAGCGATGACGAAGTCGAGCGCATCGGCATCGCCCGCACCTGGTCGGCGATCGACGACGCAGACGTGATCGTCTTCCTGCACGACCTGACGCGGGTCGGTTCGGCCGACTATGCCGCCGGCGAAGCGCGCATCGTGGAACGGATCGGCGCCGCCGCCGCACGCGTCTTGCATGTCTTCAACAAGGCGGACAGCGTCGACGCCGCCGTGTGCAACGGCGTGAGGCTGGATGGCGCACTCGTCATTTCAGCGACACGTGGCACCGGCCTCGATGCGTTGCGCCACGCGCTGCTCGCACGCGCCGGATGGCAAGCCGAAACCGAAGGCGTGTTCGTGGCGCGGGCGCGGCACCTGGAAGCGTTGCAGCGCGCCAGCGCGCATCTGGCGGCCGCCGACGCGCACGCCGGCACGGGCGACCTCGCGCTCGAGCTTGTCGCCGAAGAACTCCGTTCGGCGCACGACGCGCTCGGCGAAATCACCGGCGCGTACAGCGTCGACGACCTGCTTGGCGCGATCTTCGGACGTTTCTGCATCGGCAAATGACCGCAGCATCCTGACCGGCGGACCGTGAAGGATGACGAATGGAGACGTTCTGCTCGAATGAGGGCAATTCGCCCTCTGTGGAGACCTGATAATTGCGGCCGAACCCGTAACGCTCCGACCCTGGCGCGATGAAGGCGCCGGGAGGCCCGCATGGAAATCGACGAGCTCGTCACGGCAGTGCAAACGCTCAACGCGGACGACGCGTTTCGTGCCCGTCTGTCGCTCGAGAACTGGCGCGTCATCGCTCCCTACCTCGCGCGCTACGAAATTCGCGCCGGCGATCTGCTCATCAAGCAGGGCGATGCCGATCGTTCGATGTATTTCGTCGCCCAAGGCAGCATGCAGGTTTTCGTGACCGGCGGCGTGCCCGGCAGCAACAAGGTCGCGATCCTGCGCGCCGGCGCCGTCGTCGGCGAGCCCGGCCTCTTCGGCGATACGCCGCGCACCGCGAACGTCGAGGCGATGACGCCGTGCGTTGTCTGGGCCCTGCGCGGCCCGCGCATGGAAGAGCTCGCGCAACGCTCGCCGATGCTCGCGCTCGAGCTTCTGCGCGCGGCCGGTGCCGTGATGGCGATCCGCTTTCGCGCCACGCTCTCTCGCCAGGCTCCGTTCAGCTGAGGCCAGG
>JBDTIO010000657.1:0-3035 GCA_039936375.1 Caldimonas sp.
ACCGGCACGTTGCGGCCAAGCAGGCTTTCGAGCTCTGCGTCATGCGCGGGATGAGCGAAGTGATGGCCCACACCATCACGCTGCATCTGCTCGATGCGCCAGGCCGGGTCAAGCGCTTCCTGAGAAAGCAGCCCCGGTTGCTCGACCGCATTCCGCAAAAGGAGCTCGCCTCCTACCTGAATCTTTCGGCCGAGACCCTGAGCCGGCTGATGCACAGCGGAATCTTCTGACCGCTCGGCACCCGGCGCTGCCCACGGGCGGCAGCAGCGACCGCGCCGAGAGGGTTCACACGACCACCGACGGATCGGCGTTGGCTCGCTCGATGGTGCGCCTGCGTATGGGCGCGAGCACGACCTTGGCGGCGATACCGGCAGCGATGGCAATGCCCGCGGTGACGATGAAGACGCTATCCCAGTTACCCTTGACCACCATGAACGAACTCGCCAGCACGACCAAGGACGCGGTGCCCTTGGCGGTGTAGAGGGTGCCGGCGTTGCCGGCCGCATTCTTGATGCCGAAGGTGTCGGCACAGATCGCCGGGAAGATCGAGTAGATCTCGCCCCAGAAGAGGAACACGAGCGGCGCGAAGGTCAGGAAGGCGTACGGGTTGTGGCCGAACTTCATGAGGCCGAGCAGCGCCAGCCCCTCGCCGACGAAGACAATCAGCATCGTGTTCTCGCGGCCGATCCGGTCGGAGATGAAGCCGCACAAGGGCCGCGTGAAGCCGTTGCAGAGATTGTCGATGACCAGGGTGACCGTGAGCAGCGGCAAGGTTAGCCCGAGGAAGCTGATCGGCAGCTTGGCCAGGCCGTAGTCCTTGGCGACCGGACCGATCTGGGCCGTCGCCACCAGGCCGCCAGCGGCGACCGCCACGAACAGCAGGTAGGTGACCCAGAACACCGGCGTTTTCAGCATCTGCGTCGGCGTGTAGTCGACCTTCGTCATCACGATCCGCGGCGGCACGACGACTCCGGTCGGCGGCGTCGGCCGCACCATGAACATGGCGATGACGAGGATGACGGCGCCCTGGATGAGACCGAAGAACAGAAACGTCTGCTGGTAGCCGGAAGACTGGATCATGCTGGCGATGGGGATGACGGTCAGCGCGGCACCGGCGCCGAAGCCGGCTGCAGTCAGGCCGGCGGCGAGACCGCGCTTGTCCGGGAACCACTTCAGCGCATTGCCGACAGCGGTTCCGTACACGCATCCGGCGCCCAGACCGGACATGACGGCGCCGGCGTACAACTCAGGCAGCGTCGTGGCGAATGAATTGATCACCCAGCCGAGCGCGGCGAGAACACCGCCGGCGGCGATGACCGGCCGCGGCCCGAACCGGTCGACGAGCCAGCCCTCGAGCGGGACGAGCCAAGTCTCGACGATGACGAAGATCGAGAAGGCGAACTGGATGCTGGCCAGACCCCAGTGGTTCTTCGCTTCCATCGGCGTGACGAACAGCGTCCAGCCGTACTGCAGGTTGGCGACCATCGCCATGCAGACGATTCCCAGCACGAGTTGGACCCAGCGGCGGGACGAAGCGCCGGTGACGGCAGTGGATTGAGGATTCATGGAGCCTGTCCTTGTCTCGTGGCAGGTATGCGGTGGGTCGTTGAACGGCCCGCCGTCGCTCGACGCTCGCGGAGCGTGTACGGCGATCGGGCCCTCCGGTTACCTCTTTACTGTCGAATGGATCGGCCGCAAAAATCTTGACGCGGGTCAATATCGAGGGAATCGGACATGATCGTTGTCCCTTAGTTCGTCTCGATGCGCGAACGGCGGCGCCACCAGGATCGGCGCCTCACAAGTTATATTAAGACATCATGAGACGAGTCGCTCCGCCGCGCGCGGCCAAGCGCGCGTCGAAGGCCGCGTCGTCGGCGCCGCGTGCGCTCCAGCGCGACAGCGTCGAGCCGCTGTACCGGCAGCTAGCTGCCTACGTGCAGCGCCAGATCGACAGCGGCGCGCTCGCGCCGGGCGCCCCACTCGCGAGTGAAACCGCACTGATGGCGCAGTTCGACGTCAGCCGAGTCACAGTGCGCCAGGCGATGGCGCTGCTGCAGCAGCACGGCAAGGTCGTGGCTCGGCGCGGCAAGGGCCGCTTCGTCGCCGGGCGCGTGGTGCAGCACGACCTGGATTCGTTGCAGGGCTTCTACGACGCGCTGCGCCAGCAGGGCATCGAGCCGCAGACGACCCTGCTCGAGTTTTCCGCCGATGCCGGCGCCCTCGACGATCTCGCGCCGCCCGGCTGCGATCTTCCGGTCCGCCTGCAGCGTCTCTACGCCGTCGACGCGCTTCCGTTCGCGCTCGTCGTCGGCTACCTGCCGCGCGAAGCGGCGGCGCTCGGCGAAGCACGTGCGGCGCGGCTCACCGTTTATCAGATCCTGCAGGAGTACCTCGGCCTGCGCATTGCCCGCGCCGAGGTGACGATCCGAAGCCAGCGGCCGCCGCGCGTGGTGGCACGCCACCTCGGCCTGCGCGCCGCCGACGAGACGCTGGTGATGGAAAGAAAGTCGTTCGCGCACGGTGCGGCAGCGTGCGAGTTCATGCGCATCTACATCGTCTCCGAGCGCTACGAATTCCGGCTCAGGGTGGCCGGGCCGCTCGAGATCGCGCGCTCGGTGCATCGCGTCTCCGAAGCGAAGCCGCCGCCATCGCGCGGCACTGATCGAAAGAGGTGACCCCATGAGCCGAGACCCCGGGTTCGAGCCGACCAATTCGCGGCGCCGCTGGCTCGCCGCCATCGCCGCCGGCGCTGCCGCCGGCTTCATCGGCCCGGCCCGGGCCCAGGCTTTTCCGGTGCGGCCGCTGCGCCTCATCGTGCCGTTTCCACCGGGCGGCCCGACCGACATCGTCGCCCGGCCGCTGGCGCAGATGCTCTCGGAAGCGCTCGACCAGCAGGTGATCGTCGACAACCGGGGCGGCGCCGGCGGCTCGATCGGCGCCGAGATCGTCGCCCGGTCGGCGCCCGACGGCTACACACTCCTGATGGGCACGGTCGGCACCAACGCCATCAACCAGGCGCTCTATCGCAAGCTGCC
>JBDTIO010000658.1:0-10563 GCA_039936375.1 Caldimonas sp.
GGGGCCAGCGTCAAGCTGATGACCGACGGCATCCTGCTCGCCGAGACGCAGAGCGACCCGCTGCTGCGCGCCTACGACACGATCATCGTCGACGAGGCGCACGAGCGCAGCCTGAACATCGATTTCCTGCTCGGCCACTTGCGCCAGATCATGCCGCGCCGGCCCGATCTGAAGATCATCGTCACCTCGGCGACGATCGATGCCGAGCGCTTCGCTGCGCACTTCGCGTCGCCATCCGGGCCGGCGCCGGTGTTGCAGGTGTCGGGGCGGCTCTATCCGGTCGAGATCCGCTGGCGGCCGTTCGTCGAAGGCCGTGACTACGACCTCGGTGACGCGATCTGCGACGCCGTCGACGAGCTCTGGCGAGGCATCGGTGCCCCGGCGCCCGCTTCGCCCGCTGGCGTCGGAAAGGGCGCGGCCGGGCCTGGAGCGGCGCTGCGCCCGGCCGTCGCAGCGGCCGGCGCGGGCGACGTGCTTGTCTTCCTGCCCGGCGAGCGCGAGATCCGCGATATCGCGGAGCGCTTGCGCAAGCATCACCCGCCCGGCGTCGAGGTGCTGCCGCTGTTCGCGCGCCTCAGCCCGCAACAGCAGGACGAGGTGTTCGCGCCGCACAGTGCGCGGCGCATCGTGCTGGCCACCAACATCGCCGAGACCTCGCTGACGGTGCCGGGCATCCGCTACGTGATCGACGCCGGCACCGCACGCATCAAGCGCTACAGCTTTCGCAGCAAGGTCGAGCAGTTGCCGATCGAGCCGGTGAGCCAGGCCGCCGCCAACCAGCGTGCCGGCCGCTGCGGCCGGGTGGCCGACGGCATCTGCATCCGCCTCTACGACGAAGCCGATTTCGCGAGCCGGCCGCGTTTCACCGATCCGGAGATCGTGCGCTCGTCGCTGGCCGGCGTGATCCTGCGCATGAAGTCGCTGAACCTCGGCAGCGTCGAGGATTTTCCGTTTCTCGAAGCACCGCCCAAGCGAGCGATCGCCGACGGCTACCAGCTCCTGGGCGAGCTCGGCGCCACCGACGAGCAGAACGAGCTCACGTCGATCGGCCGCGAGCTGGCGCGCCTGCCGCTCGACCCGCGCGTCGGCCGCATGATCCTGGCGGCACGCGAGCGCGAAGCGCTGCACGAGGTGCTGATCATCGCCAGCGGTCTCTCGGTGCAGGATGTGCGGGACCGGCCGATGGAGCAGCAGCAGGCGGCCGATGCGGCGCACCGCAAGTTCGATGACGAGAAGTCGGAGTTCAGCGGCGACCTGAAGCTGTGGGCTTGGCTCGAGAGCTCGCGCGGCGGCCATGGCGAACACCGGTTGTCGGCGCGCAAGCACGAGCAAGCGCTGCGCGACAACTTCATCTCGCCGCGGCGCGTGCGCGAATGGCGCGACGTGCACTCGCAATTGCAGACCGTCGTCGCCGAGCACGGCTGGCGCATCAACAGCTCGCCGGCGACCTACGAGCAACTGCATTTGTCGATGCTGGCCGGCCTGCTCGGCAACGTCGGCAGCAAGAGCGAGGAAGATGACTCCTATCTCGGCGCGCGCGGGATCCGCTTTCATCGTCATCCAGGCACGCATCTGTCGAAGAAGCCGGGCCGCTGGATCGTCGCCGCCGAACTGGTCGAGACGACACGCCTGTTCGGACGCGGCATCGCCAACATCGACGTGCGCTGGATCGAGCAGGTCGGCGCCCATCTGCTGAAAAAGCAGCTGCTCGACCCGCACTGGGAAAAGAAGGCCGGCCAGGTCGTCGCGCTCGAGCGGGCAACCTTGTACGGGCTGGTCATCTACATGAACCGACGGGTCGACTACGGCACCATCGACGCGGCCGCGGCGCGCGAGATCTTTATCCGCGAAGCGCTGGTTGCCGGCGAGTGGGAGACGAAGTTGCCCTTCGTCGCCGCCAACCGCAAGCTGATCGCGGAGGTCGAGGAGCTCGAGCACAAGTCGCGCCGGCAGGATGTGCTCGTCGACGATGAGCTCATCGTCGCCTTCTACGACCAGCAGGTGCCCGTCGACGTGCACAACGCGCAGAGCTTCGAGCGCTGGTATCGGGCCGAATCGAAACGGCAGCCGCAGCTCTTGCTGCTGACGCGTGAGGAGTTGATGCGGCACGAAGCGGCCGGCATAACCACGGCAGCCTTTCCGCGCACGGTCCGGCTCGGCGGCATCGATTGCGCCGCGACCTATCTGCACGAGCCCGGCAACGTGCGCGACGGCGTCACGGTGACGCTGCCCATCTATGCGCTCAACGCCGCCAGCGAAGAGCGCTGCGAATGGCTGGTGCCTGGCATGCTGAAGGACAAGCTCGTCGCACTGGCCAAGACCTTGCCGCAACGGCCGCGCTCGCGGCTGGTGCCCTTGCCGGAATACGCCGACGCCTTCATTGGCCGCCATGCATTCGGCGACGACGGCTTGATCGAGACGGTGGTCGCCGATGTGAAGACGCTGATCGGCCTTGAGGTCAAGGCGGCCGATTTCAAGCACGAGCAGCTGTCGTCGCACCTGCTCATGAATCTGCGGGTCATCGACGAGCATGGGCGCCAGCTCGGCGAATCGCGTCATCTGGCGCAGTTGAAGGCCGAGCTCGGTGCGCAGGCGCGGTCGGCGTTCCAGGCGCTGGCGGCGCTGCGCCTGTCGGCGACAACCGTGTCGTTGGCGACGCCTTCGACGAAACCGCTGCAAGAGACTGCGACCAAAGCATCGCTCGTGCCGCGCTCGCCGCAAACGCCCGCGATCGTCGATGTCGCCGACGCCGCTCCGGCGCGCTTCACCGCGTGGACCTTCGGCGACCTGCCCGAGCTCATGGAGATCAGCAAAGGCGGCCAGTCGCTCATCGGCTACCCGGCCTTGCTCGACAAGGGTACGCATGTCGAGATCGAAGTTTTCGACGAGCCCGAGGCTGCGACCGCCAAGCATCGCGCCGGCCTGCGCCGCCTGGTGGCCCTGCAACTGCGCGAGGCGATCAAGTACCTCGAGAAAAACATTCCCGATCTGCAGAAGATGGCGGTGGGCTACATGTCGCTCGGCAGCACCGAGGAGCTGCGCGACCAGATCGTCGAGCTGGCACTCGATCGGGCCTTCCTTGCCGAGCCGCTGCCGGCCGACGCTGCATCCTTTGCGCGACGCGTCGACGAAGGTCGTGGCCGGCTCACGCTCATCGCCGGCGAAGTGGCGCGTAGCGCGCAGGCGATCCTCGTCGACTACGTGGCGGCGCAGCGGAAGCTGAAAGACGCTCGCCCGCCGAAGGACGTGGCCGACGATCTCGCCGCGCAGCTCGAGCGGCTCGTGCCGAAACGATTTCTCGCCGCCACGCCATGGCCGCGCCTGGCGCAGGTGCCGCGCTACCTGAAGGCGATCGTGATGCGGCTCGACAAGCTGCGCGCCGATCCGGCACGCGACACCGCCCGCCTGGCCGAGTTGCGCCCACTCGAGCAGCGCTACGTGAGGAAGCTCGCCGAGCGGCGCGGCGCGCGCGACGCCCGGCTCGACGAGTTCCGCTGGTGGCTCGAAGAGCTGCGCGTCGGCCTCTTCGCGCAGGAGCTGAAGACCCCTCAGCCGGTGAGTGTGAAGCGGCTTGAGAAAATATGGGCTCAGACGTTTGCTTGAGCGAACGTCCGCGCATTCACGAAAGTACTTCGTTGGCCACCTTCGGAACCGGCAAGCTGTTCAAGCGCAAGCGTCATGACGAGCCGTGGGTTGTCGTGCCTGGCACCGACGACCAGATCGATGCCGTGGTGCGGCACTGTCGTCGCCTGGTGAGCAAGCGCGCGGCGCTCGCCGCGGGCGTCGCGGTGCTGCCAGTGCCCGGGCTCGACTGGCTGACCGACGTCGCGGTGCTGATGAAGGTCATTCCCGACATCAACCACGCGTTCGGGCTGACGCCGGCGCAGGTCGAACGCCTTTCGCCAGATCGCCGCGTCGTCGTCTACAAGGCGATTTCGGCGGGTGGCAGCATGCTCGTCGGCAAGCTGGTGACGCGTGAGGTGGTCACTCAGTTGCTGTGCTTCGTCGGCGTTCGCCTGACGGCGCAGCAGGCGGCGAAGTTCGTGCCGATCGCCGGCCAGGCGGTATCGGCGGCACTGACTTATTCGTCGCTGCGCTATGTCTGCGAGCAGCACATCCGGCAATGCGTCTCGGTGTCGAAGCAGTTGCTGCTCGCCCCGCCGAAGTCGGCCAACGCCAGCGAGCAAGGCTAGGCGCGCCGGTACTGTTCGCCGATCGCGGTGCCGTGCATCGCGGGGTCGGATACCGAGGGCCTGCCGGTCTCGAGGCGGCCGGCGAAGCGCCTGCTGTATGCCGGCTGTGACCCGAGCGTGGCGCTGAAGTCATACCAGCCCTGGCTTGCCGCGAGCGGCCGAATCACTACGAGCTCTGCCGCCAGTGCGAGCTCGTGGCGTGTCGCGGCAGTGTCGAAGTAGGCGTTCGGCGCGAGACTGAAGACGCAGGGCGCCGAGCCGTTGTTGCGCAGCGTGATGCGCAAGGCGCAGGTGCCCTTGTCGTACGCAACCTGCACCTCGGGGCCTCGTCGTTCCGGCCCGACCGCGCCCGTGAATTGGCGATGAAAGCCATTCGGGCCGAGCAGCCACAGGTCGTAGCTCCCGGCCGCGCGCACGGGCACCGAAGCGCTTGACCGCTTGCCGGCCTCGACCGTGAAGCGAAGCGGAATGCGATCGAGAGCCAGGCGATCGTAGACGTGGAAAACCGCGCCGGCGGAACCGTGGTTCTCGAAGCGAAGCTGCAGCGCCGCTGGCCCTGCACCCTCGCCGCCCAGCTCGCAAACGGCTTCCAGCTCGTAAGGCAACGGCCGCGACGGCCGCGTGCCGCGCGCCTGCGTCGGCAAGCTCGGCAACGGCGGTGCGATCGGCCGTGTCGTCTTGCGAAGCGCGCGGCTGGCCGCGTCGCGTCGCGCCGTCTCGGGCAGCGAGCGAATCGCATCGGCATCGTTGGGCGTCGCGAAGTCGAAGCACGTTGTCAGGTCGCCGGTAACGGCGCGGCGCCAGGGGCCGATGTTCGGTTCCCTGACGCCGAAGCGCGCTTCCACGAAACGAATCGTCGAGGTCTGGTCGAAGACCTGCGAATTGACCCAGCCGCCCTTGCTCCACGGCGAGATCACGTACATCGGCACCCGCGGCCCGAGGCCCCAGGGCCGATGGCGATAGGCGTCGACGCTGGCGATCCCGCCGTCGTCGTCACCGAGGTATTCGTCGCTCGCGTCGACCGTGCTCGCGCCAGCCAGAACGGCCTGGGCCGGGTCGGCATCCCAGCGCACATAGGACGGTGGCGCCGGTGGCGGAACGTGGTCGAAGAGGCCGTCGTTCTCGTCGAAGTTGACGATCAGCGCGGTCCGGCTCCAGACCTCCGGGTTGGCGGTCAGCGCGTCCAGCACCCTGGCTACGTAGTCGGCGCCTTGCGCCGGGCTCGACGCGGACGGATGCTCCGAGGCCGAGGCCGTCGGGCAGATCCACGAGACTTTCGGCAGGCGGCCCGCGACGACGTCTGCTTTCAGCAGATCGAGGTCTCTCGTGCGGATGCCCTTGTCGTAGAGCGCCTGCTGGCCCGCCGTTCGCGCCGGCGACGCGAACGGCGTGCTCGCCGCATTGGCGTCGCGAAAGGCCTTGAATCCGAGCAGCGGATTCATGGCGTAGAAGTCGTGCTCTTCGTTCTGGTAGATCTGCCACGACACGCCGGCGTCCTCGAGCCGCTCGGCGTAGCTCGTCCAGGTGTAGCCACCGCGGACCGCTCCCTGGGTCAGGGTGCTGTATTCGTTGTCGACGGCGGGGCCGTTGTAGATGCCGGGCCCGGGAGCGGCATTGCCGTGATTGGTACCGGTGAAGAAGTAGCAGCGGTTGGGATTCGTGCCGCCGGTCATCGAACAGTGGTTCGCATCGCAGAGGGTGAACGCGTTGGCGAGCGCGAACTGGAACGGCAGGTCGGCCTCGGTGAAATAGACCATCGAAGCATCGGTCTTGAACCGGGGCCAGCGTGCCATGCGCCCATGGTCCCAGGCGTCTTGCGCGTCCGGATAGAGATGTGGCGTGCTGGTGTTGCGCAGGACCGCGAAGTCGGCCAGGGTGTCGAGGTGCCGGGGCGCCAGGATCCTCGGCGCGCCAGCGCCAGCCGCGTCGTTGCGCTGATACCAGACGGTCTTGCGCTTCAGCTCGGCGGAATCCGACACCGGGACGGGAAAGCGATCGGCAAAGCCGCGCACGCCGTTCATCGAGCCGAAGTAGTGATCGAAGGCGCGGTTTTCCATCATGAGCAGAACGATGTGTTCGACGTCCTCGATCGTTCCGCTGCGTTTGTCGGCGGGGACCGCCAGTGCCTTGCGGATGGCCGGCGGGAATGCGTTCAGCAACGCGGCACTGCCGAGGGTGGTCGTCGTACGGCGGAGAAACTGGCGACGGGTCGGCGAGCTCATGAGTGCGATGTTCCTTTCGGCGCGGCGTCGGTGCGGCATTGCTGCTGAAGCGCGGCCCAGCCTTCGGCGCCGAGGCGCTGCATCGTCGCGATGTTGGCCTCGAAGATCGCGCCGGCGTCGGGAAACGCGTCGACGGCGCGCTCGACGCTTGCCTCGCGCAGCAGGTGCAGGGTCGGGTAGGGCGATCGATTGGTGGCGTTGTCGATGTCGTCGGGCCGGCTGCCGGCGAAGCAGTATTGCGGGTGAAAGCTCGCCACCTGGATCACGCCTTCAAGGCCCAGCATCTCCAGCGCACCTTCCGCGGTGCCGAGAAATTCGTTGTAGTCGGTGAAGTCGCCGAGCACTTCGGGATGGATCAGCAGTGTCGTCTCGATGTTGGCCTCGGGTGCGTCGACCAGAAGCTTCAGCTCGTCGACCAGGTGAGCGAGCAGCGTCTGCGGATCCTTGGCATCGCTCGCCACATAACGGATCTGACTCTTGGCGAACGGCGCCTTGGCGAAGGGACACAGGTTCAGGCCTATCACGGCTCGTGCCAGCCAGGCGCGGGTCTCGGCGATCGCGGCGTCACGGCTCACGCGGTCTCGTCCATCAGGCCGGCGACGTGCCAGCACAGGAGCGCGAGCGCCGCGCTCACGATGAGCAGCGTGTAGGCCAGCTGCTGTCCTTCCCACAGCGATGCGAACCAGCGCTGGAACTTGAAGGTCTGCACCGACGCCGTGCCGCCCAGGCGCGCGAGCTGCTGCATCTCGTGCGATGAGTCGACGGGGTAGGCCTTTCCGTTGATGATCTGGACGTTGCTCGCATCCGTCGTGGGCCGCGCCGCGACGATGTACACCGCGACGGCCGCCACCAGGCCGGTGACGAGGATGGCGAGGGCGGCGAGATGCAGCCGGTCGCGTGGACGAAAGGAAGAGGCCTTGCTCATGGCGTGTCGAGGCGAGGGCCGATACTGGCGATTGTGATGCGCGTTTTTCAGGAGCAGAGGATGAAGTCCATGGAGGTCGGTCGCCGCGCGGCCCGCTCGGCCGCACAGGGCCTCGTCTTCACGGCCGCGACGTGGCTCGTAGCCTGCGCAGGCCCGATGGCCACATCGGGCAACCCGGGCGTGCTCTCGACGGCGCGCATCGGCGCCATCGTCGCCAGCCCCGATCGCAGCGCCGCCGATCGCACCAACGACCGGCGGCGCAAGCCCGCGGAGATGCTGGCTTTCATCGGCATCCGGCCGGGCATGGTGGCGCTCGACGTCAGCGCCGGCGGCGGCTACACGACCGAGCTGCTGGCCCGATCGGTCGGCCCGAGCGGCCGCGTCTACGGGCAAAGCGCGCCGCGGGCGGTTCGTTCGGGGCCGACCGAGCCCGAAGGCGCGTCGGCGCCGGGCGCCGCGCCGGCCATGGCAGCTGCGCCGGCGCCGGTCGCCAGCGGGCCGCGCCCGTCGCGCGTGGCGTTGGCCGAGCGCGCCAGGAATCCGAATGCGTCGAACATCGTTGCCGTCGTGCAGCCGTTCGAGAACCCAGCGCCGGCTGAGGTGGCATCGAACGGGCTCGACCTCGTGACCTTGATGTTCAACTATCACGACCTCGGCTGGATGGGCGTCGACCGCACCCGCATGAATCGGGCGATCTTCGCGGCGCTCAAGCCCGGTGGCATGTACGTCATCGCCGACCACGCCGGCCGGCCCGGCACAGGGATCTCGGAATCAGGCACCTTGCATCGCGTCGAGGAATCGTTTGTGCGAAGCGAGGTCGAGAGCGCCGGCTTTCGCCTGCGCGAGAGCGGCTCCTTCCTGCGCAACCCGAACGACCCGCGCGATCGCAACACGCCCGAGCCGGCGCAACCGAAGGACGAATTCGTGCTGAAGTTCGTCAAGCCCTGAGCGAGCAAGCCGCTTCGCGGGTGGCGAGCGCGGTGGTTACTCCGCGTGCCCGGCGAGCGGCTGCGAAGCGGCCGGTGGCGACCCCGTCAGTCGCTGGCCCAGCATGAAGCTGGCGAACAGCACGGCGACGATGCCGGTGCCGAACCACAGCTCCTTGCCTTGCGCCCAGCTGTCGGCCTCAGGAACGAGCAGCGTCGCCAGCACAAGCGCGGCGGTCATGAGGCTCACTCCGGCGACGGCGAGGGCCATGACGCGGGAGGCGACGCGCGCGGTCCGGTCGCTGCGACGAATCAGGCGCGAGATCCAGTAGCCGTTCGCACCATCCGTCATCAGCATGCCGGTGGTGAAGAGCAGCGCGAAGACGAGCGCCGACTGCCAGCCGCCGAACTGCGTCGCCGTCACGGCGAAGAGGGCCGCCTGGCTGACGGTATCGAACGACAGCGCGAACAGCGTGCCCACCACCATGACGGTGAACGGGCTGTCCGCGCGAAGTAGCCTGGCGAAGAGGCCGCTTCGCCAACCTCTCAGGTGCGCGAGCTCGTCGGCGGGCGTGCGGAACACGGCTGCGATGTTGGCCGCGCCGAGCAGCGCAAGCACGACGATCGAGATCCACGAGCCCATGGCCTCGAGCCACAGCGGAGTTGGCCAGGCCCGGGCTAGCAGCGACACGCCGAGGGCCACCGTGACGACGACGAGCCCGTGCCCGAGCGAGAACAGCACGCCGCAGATGCGGGCCAGACCGGGCCGCACCCGGTCGTTGTGATACGTCATCCCGTCGATGGCGGCGAGGTGGTCGGCGTCGAAGCCGTGCCGTATGCCCAGGAGCAGGACAACGAATGCGACATCGAGGAAGTTGCCGGGCAGTGCGGAAAGATGCATCGGATCTCGAGTGTCGGATTGATCGCCGGCTCGTTATGGATCATCGCATGCAGCTCGCGCGTTCCTGCTCGACGTCCACTTGTCGAACGCTACGCGGCGCAAGCCCGCACGCGCCACTCGCTTCGGGCCGGAACTCCGGCGCGGCGAGCCTTCGTTTCACCGGGTCTGCGGCGGCTTGGCCATGCCGGCAACGATGCCGGCGGCAATGACGTTGGCGACGATGCTGCCGACGATGGGCAGCGTGTAGCTGTGGCTGATGTCGAACGCGAAGCCCGCCGCGCTGGGCCCGACGAGGGTGCCGAAGGCGACGCTCGTGTACAGCGTGCCGATGATCGCGCTGACGCGGCGTCCCCCGAAATGGTCCATCACGAGCGCCGGCAGGACCGCGACGAAGCCGCCGTAGAACACGCCGTAGGCGAGGGCGAACACGGCCAGGGACCACAGGGCCACCGAAAGCAGCCAGACGACCAGCGCGAGCGCCATGCCGGCGAACATGATCGTGAGCGACATTTGCCGGCCGATCCGGTCGGCCAGGCCGCCGAGAAAGGAGCGCCCGGCCGTGCTGCCGACGCCGATCGCCCCGAGCAGCAGGACCGCCGAAGACTGCGAAGCGCCGTGGTCGAGCGCGTAGGGCACGAGGTGCACGAACGGCACGAACAGGCCGAACGAGCAGATCAGGGCCGCCGCGTAGAGGCTGATGAAGGGCCGCGACGCGATCGCCTGCCGCACGGAAAAGCCGCTCGGGGGTGCGAGCGCCGCCCCCATCTTCGTCGCGTCGCCGTCGGGCGCGAGACCGCGTCCGCGCGGGTCGTTCTCGATCAACAGTGCCATGCTCGCGCCGATCAGCGCCGCGACCACGCCGAGCACGAGGTAGGCATGGCGCCAGCCCACGAGCTCGATCAGCAGCGCCGCCAGAGGTGGCATGACGAGCGTGCCGACGCCGATGCCGCTGACCGCCAGGCCCGAGGCAAAGCCGCGGCGCCTGATGAACCATCGCTGCACGGCGCCCACCACCGGCACGTAGGAGCAGCCGATACCGAGGCCACGCCCGGGCAATAGGCCGCATACACCTCGCCCAGGCTGCGCGCGACGCTCGCCGCGGCGAGGCCGCCGCCCACGAGCAACATGCCGATGATCGCCAGCGTCTTCGAGCCCCATCGATCGGCGAGCGGGCCGCTGACCACGCCGAGGCCGAAGTAAAGAAAGCCCGCAAGCGAGAAAACCAGCGACACCGAGCCGCGCGAGGCGCCGAATTCCTTCTGCAGCGAAGCGACGAATGCGCTGAAGGTGTAGGCGCAGCCGAAGCCGATGAACATCACGGCGAACGCGCCGACGACGACCCACCAGCCGCGGAAGAAGCGTGATTCCCGGTCGAGCGAGAGTTGCATCGGAGACC